>CALLGK010000287.1 GCA_938009905.1 uncultured Acidimicrobiales bacterium
GAGTCAAAGCGAAGGCGATCAAGCTTGGTGACGCCATCGACGATGTTGGCAACGTCTGCCCCAAACTCGTCTTCTACTTCCTCGAGCGTGAGGTCTGAGTCTTCGACGGCGTCATGCAGCAGGGCTGCCGCAATCGTCGTCTCGTCGAGACCCAACTCGGCGACGATGCGCGACACCGCAATGGGGTGAACGATGTAGGGCTCGCCCGACTTGCGACGCTGCGGAGCGTGCGCATCAGACGCCATCCGATAGGCCCGGGTGATGAAGTCGATCTGGCTTTCGAGCTTGGGCCCGGTGAACCCAGCGACGAGCGGTCGAATCTCATCCTCGAGTGCCTTCTGCCCCATGCTCCACGGCAAGGCCCGGTGGGCCACCATCGCCATCAGTCAATCTCCCACAAGGCTTGGATCAGACCTGCGTCAACGCCGGCATCGACCACCCGTTTGCGTCCACCGAGCGCTTTGAGTTCGAGCACCGCACGAATACCACCGATCTCTGCACCCGTCTTGGCCACGAGCCCAACAGCAGCAGCCAACGTGCCACCGGTGGCGATCACGTCGTCGATGATGAGCACCCGCTCCCCTGCCTCGATGGCCGAGGCCTGGATCTCGAGTGAGTCTGAGCCGTATTCGAGGTGGTAGCTCTCGCTGAGCAGCTCACCCGGCAACTTGCCTGGCTTCCTCATCGGAACGAACCCGACACCCAGCCGCTGCGCAACTGGCAGGCCAACGAGGAACCCTCGTGATTCGATACCGACCACGAGATCGATCGAGCCCATGCCTTCTGCGAGCGCTATGGCGCAGCGAGAGGTTGCGGCCGAGGAGCGCCACATCGGCGACAGGTCTCTGAACAACACGCCGGGCACCGGAAAGTCCGGATGTTCCTCAACGACGTCGACCAGCCACCCGGGAGGGACAGCCTCAGAAGAGGCACTCATAGGGAGAATCGTAACCGCTGCGAGCTCACTGGTTGGAAGCGGTCGGTCACTGGCCCTGCTGCGATCAGCTTTGCTCCGAGCGGCGCCGTGCATCACGACGTTCTTTGAGCTCTGCCTCGGCGATTTCGTCGTCTTGGCGTTCCTTGAGCCACGACAGCACCGGAGCAGCCAAGAAGATTGATGAGTAGGTGCCGAGGATGAGACCGATGAACAGCGCAACGGCGAAGTCTCGCAGGGTTGAGCCGCCGAGCAACAGCCAGCCGACGAGGAGCATCGACAGCACCGGCAACACCGTGGTGATCGTGGTGTTGACCGAGCGCATGAGCACCTGGTTCATCGAGCGGTTGACCAAGGCGGTGTAGCCCCGGTTGCGTGACCCAGGCTCCAGCTCGTTTTCGAGCACTTTGTCGTAGACAACGACGGTGTCGTACAGCGAGTAACCCATGATTGTGAGCAAGGCGATGACGGTTGCCGGGCTCACCTCAATACGGAAGAGCGCGTAGATGCCCGAAGTGATGAGCAAGTCGTGCACCACCGCAATGAGCGCGCCGATCGCCATGCGCCACTCAAGTCGCCACGCCAAGTAGGCGGCCACCACAAAGAAGAACAGCACGAGGGCACGAATTGCCTTGCCGGTGATCTGCGAACCCCATGTTGGGCCCACGGTGTTGACGCTTACGTCGTCGACGGTGACGCCACCGAGTTCGGAGAGCCGCTCGATGTACAGGCCAGAGTCGGCGATGCCTTCCGTGCCGGTCTGCACGCGAATGAACGAACCGGCGTCGGGGTCTTCAACCAGCTGAACCTTGGCGTTCGGATCGGGCAGTACATCACGGGCGTCCGCAACACCGATGTTGTCGGGGACTGGCACTTCGAAGATGCCACCGCCCTCGAACTCGATGCTTCGGTTGAGTCCAACGATGAGGAGCAACAATGCGCTCACCACGGCAAGCGTGACTGATACGGGAACTGACTTACGCCAGAGCGGCTGGAAGTCGATTTTCGAACGGCTGTTGTAGAGCTCGGTACGAAGACTCATGCTTCACCTCCGACCGGCATTCCGATGAGCCGTGGATTTTCTCGAACTGCATCTCTTGAAGCGATCCACGCCAACGCAGGACGCATAAACATGTACGACACCAAGAGGTCGAGGATCGTCGCGATGCCCAGGTAGAGGGCGAAGCCCTTCACCGCGCCAACGGTGAGGAAGTACAGCAAGGCCGCAGCGATGAGGCTGACAACGTCGGCCTTCACGATGGTGCTGATTGCGCTCTCGTAGGCGCGTTCGACGGACGTCGACACCCGCCGGCCCTTGGCCGAGATGTCTTTGACGTTCTCGAAGTACACGATGTTTGAGTCGGCAGACACACCAATGGACACGATCAAACCAACGATGCCCGCGAGGCTGATGGCCAAGCCGTAGTTGGCGCCAAGCCAGGCGATGATCGTCCACAGCAAGAGTCCTGAGATCAGCAATCCGCCGATGGCAACAAGACCCGCGAGGCGGTAGTACGACAGCAAGTAGATGGCAACGAACCCAAGACCGATGAGGCCGGCGATCACACCGGCTCGTAGGACGTCGTCGCCAATCGTGGCCGACACTGTTCTCGTCTGTTGCGCTTCGAGCTCGACGGGCAGGGCGCCGAAGCGGAGCGCCAGTGCGAGGTCTCGTGCGCCTTCTTCTTCGAACGAGCCAGAGATCGTGATGTTGCTGCGATCAAACGCTGCAGCGTTGATGAGCGGAGCGGAGATGACCTCGGCATCGAGCACGATGGCCAGAGCCCCACGAGGTTGTCCGGTTTGGCTATCGACCCCGACGGGTGGGCAGATGGCTTGGTTGTTTCCGGTGAGCGGAGAGGCGCAGATGGCCGCAACCTCGTTGAAGGCACCGATGCCATCGGGGCCAGGTCGGAACAGTGGATTCACGGCCCAGCCAGCAAACACAACGCTGACGTCAGCTGACTCGAGCGCTTCGCCGGTGAGGAGTGTTGGGCCGAGGCAGTACAGGCCGCCTTCGGCGCCAGCAAGCACGACGTAGTCTTCGGCGTTGTCGTCTTCGGGAGCCGTTGGCTCGGTTGCGCCGATGCACACCTCTTCGATCTGCGTGACAGAGACAGCAGCGGGAGACGCGGCATCTGCGGGAACGGGAACGAGCTCTTCCTCAGCTGGCTCCTCGTCGGTTGGCTCGCCGTCGACAGGATCTTCCTCTGCGGGCTCGTCGTCTGCAGGCGCCTCATCAACGGGCTCTTCTTCGTCGTCGCTGGTGTCTTGGCGACCACGAATGTTCTGGAGACCTTGTTCCTCTTCGCCGTCGCTCTCATCGGCGTCGTCGGCGGGTGCTTCATCAGCCGGCGCATCGTCGGTCGGCGTGTCACCGTCTTCGTCAGCGCCATCTTCATCATCGACGATGTCGCCGTCTGGATCGATGGCGCTGGTGTCGAGGTCGGGTTCAAACGTTTGCCCAGGTGCACCGATGGCGGCCATGCGGGCCGGATCGAGCAGAACGGGTCGGAAGCGAAGCTCGGCGGTGTCGCCGACGAGCTCGAGCGCTCGCTGCTGCTGCTCGACACCCGGAAGGTCGACAACAATCGTGTCGCCTTGGCGTGAGATCTCTGGCTCGGCAACTCCGAGACCGTCAACGCGGTTGCGGATGATCTCGACAGTTTGTTCGAGCGATTCTTCGTCGGCCTCTTCGGTGGGCTGGTACACCACGGAAACGCCGCCCTGGAGGTCGAGACCGAGCAGTGGCTCGTTCCCTACGACGAGGGTGTAGATGATGCCTCCGATGGCGGCAGCGATCAGCGTGAGAGCTGAGACGAGGTAGCTGGTGGGCACGCCAGAGTCGGCCTTTTTCGACTTGGACGTTGCCGTGCCAGAGCGACTGGCAGAACCTGAGTTCTTTGACCGGGCAGCCTGTTTGTCGGAGGAAGACCGGCCCTTTTTGGCCGGCTTCTTTTTTCCGTCGGCCATGTCAGTCGTCGTCCTCGGCAGCGACCTGTTCGCTCTCGGGCACGATTTTTCCTTGGATCGCGGAGCGGGCCACCTTGAGATCGACGTTGGGAGCTACTTCAACCCACAACGTGTCGCCATCGACCGCCGAAATGAACCCGTAGATTCCCGAGGTCATGAACACCTCGTCACCCTCTTCGAGGGCAGCCAGCATGGCCGCGCTCTCAGCCGCCTTGCGGCGTTGCGGGAGCACGTAAAAGAACACGAGTGCGGCGAGCAGGACGCCGTAAATGATCAGCAGTTGCACGAAACAACCTCCAGCCGGGAAACGCTAGCGGTTCGCACAGCCGTTTCGGTGCAGGGTGCTACCGAACCCAGACGTCGAGAACCCGCTGCCGCAGCTCGGCAAACGTTCCAGCCTCGATCGCCGTGCGCATCTGCTCAGTGAGGTCGCTCAGCCAGGCCAGATTGTGCAAGGTGATGATGCGTCCCGCCGTTGGTTCGTTGGTCACCAACAGATGCCGGATATAGGCCCGCGAGAAGCGGTTCGACCACGGGTG
>CALLGK010000288.1 GCA_938009905.1 uncultured Acidimicrobiales bacterium
CGATCGACTGCCCTTGAAACTCGAAGCTCATGCCGTATGCCTAGCCCTTGATGCGGGCAGACGAGGAGTCGAACAACGGGCCCCGCACGATTTTGGCCGTATGGCGAACTCCTGAAGCTTGCACCTCAACCGACGTGTCGAGATCGGTGTTGGCTGGATCGACGAACGCATGGGCAATGAAGGCGCCGACGTTGTAGCCGTATTCGCCCCCGGTTGTATATCCAACAACCTCGTCGCCGATGAGCACAGGCTCCCAGCCGTAGACAACCGATGTTGGGCTGTCGAACTGAAACGTGACGAGCTTGTGGTTGACTGGTGCTGCGAGGGCAGCATCCTTGCCGAAGAAGTCCTTCGAGCTGTCCATTGCCCAGGCCACACCGCTTTCTGCCGGTGTGTGCTCGGGAGTCATATCAGAGCCGAACAGCCGGTAGCCCTTCTCCATGCGGGCCGACATCACGGCACTGACACCAACCGCTGGCATGTCGAACGCTCGTCCGGCCTCCCAGAGCGTGTCCCACACGTGAAGGGCGAATGAGGGCGGCACGTAGAGCTCCCACCCGAGTTCACCAACGTAGGAGATGCGGACAGCTCGCACGACGGCCATGCCCACGTCGATCTCTTTGGCCGTGTACCAGGGGAAGGCTTCGTTGCTCACGTCGCTTGCCGTTGTGGCTTCGAGTACGGCTCTGGCGTTTGGCCCCCAGAGGCCGATGGCCACGAAGTCTTCTGAACAGTTGCGGTAGGTGACCGAACCGTCGTCTGGTGCAAGGGAGGAGAATGAGTTGATCTCGGCCGGCATGTTGTCTTTGCCGGTGAGAATCCACCATGTGTCTTCGCTGATCCGAGTGACGGTGATGTCGCGAGTGATCCCACCAGCAGCGGTGAGCACCAGGGAGTAGGCGACGCCGCCGACAGGCAGATCGATGTTGGCGCTACAGAGGTGCTGGAGGTGCTCGAGTGCTCCGGGACCGCTGACCTCGATTGGTCCGATGGCCGCTGACCAGTCGACCAAGCCAACGTTGTCGCGCATCTCGAGATGTTCGGCACCCATGATGGGCGTCCAGCCGGTGGCGTCGTAGCCGGTGCGCCGGGGGATGGCGTCTTGGTGCTTGGCCACGAGTGCTTCGTTTGCTGCGTAGTACAGCGGCGTCTCTTGCGACGCGAACGGCACGAGTTCGGCGCCGAGGGCTTCGAGCCGCTGGTGGTACGGGGCGTGTCGCAGTCCGCGGACTGACGAGGCAACGGCACTCGGGTGAAGGTCTTCGAACCCGATCTCGTAGAAGTACTTCGACTGCCGAGACAGAAATTCTCGGTTCGATTGATGGGGGTGGAACCGATTGATGTCGGCTCGGGTGACGTCCATACCTGGGTCGCCGGTGGTCATCCAGCGAGCCATGACGGCGCCGACCTCACTGGCATACGACAGCCAGGCGCCGACGGCGGACCACAGGCCACGGATATTCGACTCACCCATGATCGGGTGATCGTCGACCGTGAAGGAGAACATGCCGTTGAATCCATCTGCGATGCCCAGCTCCTGGAGCGGAGGCATGTGGTGCTGCATGAGCTTCCACCCGTCGGTGAAGTCCTCGGGCGTGAAGGGCAGCATGGCTGTCTTCGGAAGGTTCTTCGGATCAACCAGGCGGGCATCGTGGGCGTAGCTGCCGATGCCGATGTGGTCGTCGTGTTGACGGAAGTAGATCTGGATGTCGTCGAACGTCGTGACGGGCATTGCCACCTCGGCCTCTGCGAGATGGGCGATCGCCGGAACCGGGTCGGTGTAGATGTACTGGTGCTCGCCGGGGAACAGCGGCATGGTCACGCCAGTCTTCTCGGCGAGGAGCGGCGCCCAGATGTTGGTGCAGAAGATGGCCTGGTTGCAGGTGATGCGGCCAGCTTCGCCGTCGGTCACCACAGCAACGATGCTGCCGTTTTCCACCTCGATGTCGGTGACTTCGCTGTGGCCGTACCAGGTGGCGCGCCCCGTTGCCTCTGACTGCTGCCGCATGGAGGTTGCGATGAGGCTGGTTCTGACGATGCCGGAGTCTGGATGGAACATGCCGCCGGCGATCGTTGATGGATCGACGATTGGGAGCTTCTCAGCGACCTCGGCAGGAGTGAGCATGTGAGCCTCGATGCCGTGGCTCATGCCGGTCTCGACCAGGCGCCGATGGCTGCCCAGACGTTCCTCGGTGTTTGCGACCTGCACGAACCCCGTCCGGTAGAACTGTTCCTGGCCGGGAATCGCAAGGGGGAGCTTGTCGTAGACCTGCCGGCTGGCGAAGCCGAGCGTTGTGTAGAAGTGCGAGGGCGTCAGCGTCCGTAAGCCGCCAGGCGCATGCGAGGTTGATCCGTCGTTGTGATCAAGGTCGCCCTTGTCAACGACAACCACGTTGTCGACGCCCATCTCGGCGAGGTGATAGGCAACGCTCGAGCCGATGATTCCGGCGCCAATGACCACGATGTTTGCGTCAATTGTCATGAAGTTCCCCTCGGTCCCATAGGTCCAGCCTGGTGTCGCTGAATCAGTACTAGACAGGTGAATCAGTACTAGACAGGAC
>CALLGK010000289.1 GCA_938009905.1 uncultured Acidimicrobiales bacterium
GGTCGTGAGCGTTTCGCCATCGGTTGCCATGCGCACCCGGAGCGCTCCCTCGGGCACCGTGTCGAGATCGAAGGTGTGGTTTGGCTGGCCTCGTTCGAGCATGACGTAGTTCGAGATGTCGACGATCACGTTGATCGGGCGTTGACCACTGGCGATGAGCCGTTGCTGCATCCACGCCGGCGATGGGCCCATCGTGATGTTGTCGAGCACTCGCAAACCGAATCGCTGACACAGGTCGTTGTCTTCGATCACTACCGAAGCTCTGCCGGCTGCGGCTGGGTCAACCTCAGCAAGTGGTGTTTCGGGGAACACGAACTCACAGCCGAGCTTGGCCGCGAGGTCACGGGCAACGCCCGCGATCGAGAGCGCATCGGGGCGGTTGCCTTCGACGTCGAGATCGAACAGCACGTCGGACTCAACGCCCAGGGCATCGCTGAGGGGCTGACCGACGGTGAGGTTCTCGTCGAGGATCATGATGCCGTCTGCATCATCGCCAGCCTCGATCTCGACCGCTGAGCACAACATGCCGTTGGAGGTTTCGCCCCGCATCTTGCGCTCGGCGATCTCCATGCCGTTGGGCATGGTGGTGCCGATCGTGGCGAGTGGCACCAGATCGCCGACGCTCATGTTGAAGGCGCCGCAACAGATCTGCAGTGGCTCACCGGCAGGCGAAGCGGCTCCCCCGGTGTCGACATCGACAAGCTGGATTCGATCGGCCTTGGGGTGCTTGCGCACGTCGAGCACTTTGGCCACGACGATGCCATCCCAGTTGGCGCCGACGCGCTCAATGCTCTCGACCACGAGACCGAGGTTGGTCAGCGCCTCGGCCATTGCCTCGGGATCGTTTTCGACGTCGCCGAAACCACCGGGGACGAACTCGCGCATCCAAGAAAAAAGTACGTTCATTGATTCAGACCTCCCCGATCAGAACTGGGCCAGAAAACGCTGGTCGTTGGCGAACATGTCACGTAGATCGTCGACCCCGTATTTCATGAGTGCGAGGCGATCCATTCCGAATCCGAACGCGAACGCCGACCACTCTTCGGGATCAACACCTCCGGCCCGCAACACATTGGGGTGCACCATGCCGCAGCCGCCCATTTCGAGCCACGAGCCGTCGGGCTGCTGCAGGTCAAACTCGGCCGACGGTTCGGTGAACGGGAAGTAGTTGGGACGCAACCGCGAGGGGAAGGTCTTGCCGAAGTAGGCCTCGACGAAGCTATCGATCGTGCCGGCGAGGTCGGCCAGCGAGATGTTGCGGTCGATCACCAACCCTTCGAGCTGATGAAACACCGGCATGTGGGTGGCGTCTGCGGTGTCGCGACGGAAGACCCGGCCAGGAGCGATCACGTAGATCGGCGGCTCCTGTTCGAGCATCGTTCGCATCTGCACCGGTGAGGTGTGCGTACGCAGCAGGGTGGAACCCGGCTCGCCATGGTTCACGTAGATCGTGTCGAACCCATCCCGGGCCGGATGGCCCTTCGGGATGTTCATGGCGTCGAAGTTGTGCCAGTCGGTTTCGACCTGTGGCCCCTCGGCCACACGAAAGCCCATACCGACAAAGACGTCTTCGAGTTCTTCCCAGGTTTGGGTGACGATGTGGGCGTGACCCACCGACGCTGTTGCCGGCACTTCGGTGAGATCGAGCCGCTCGGATTCGTATTGCGCCGCTCGGGCCGACGTCTGCAACGCAGATTTGCGGGCGGCAATGGCCTGATCGAGCGTGGCTTTCGCTTCGTTGATGCCTTGCCCAGCGGCTTTGCGCTCATCAGGTTCGAGACCACCGACCGCCTTTTTGGCGGCGGTAAAGAAGCCCTTCTTCCCCAACGCTGATCGTTCGATGGTGTCGAGCGCCTCGAGGTCGCTGGCCCCATCGACGGCGGCCACAGCTTCGGACACCGAAGCCTGAAGATCGTCGAGAAGAGAGTCGGTCATGACGGAGAACTTTCGGTTGAAATGGTGGATTTGTCGAACGAATTCGGTGATCTGCGCTGGCGCAGCGATTCGAAACAGATGATGGCTCCTGCAGCGGCCACGTTGAGGGATTCCGTTGGGCCTGCGAGCTCGATCGTGATCGCGCCATCGGCGGCGTCAACGACGTCGTGGGAAAGACCATGAGCTTCAGAACCGAGAACAATGGCGGATCGAGCGAGATCGACCTCGTGATGTGAGGTTCCGACGTTGACGTCTGTGGCCAACACCTTGCGGCCGGTGGTTCGGATCACGTCGAAGACCTCAGAGGCGACAGCCCCAGTCGAGACCGGCACACGAAAGATGGATCCGGCAGACGACCGAACGGTCTTCGGGCTGGTGAGATCGACCGAGTCGCCCGTGACGATCACGGCGCCGAAGCCGCTCGCTTCTGCCGTTCGCAGCAACGTGCCGACGTTGCCGGGATCACGGAGTTCGTGCAGCACGAGCAGCGGTTGGTCATCACCCACCGCAGCCAGTGCCTCGGGCGACACCTCATCAGGGCCGCCATCAATCACCGCGGCAACACCTTGGGTTGTTGCGGTATCGAGTACCGATGCCAGCACGCCGGCATGCACGCGCATGGGGCTGATCGAAGCGTTGCTCAGCTCGTAGGCCACATCGTCTTCGATGAAGACGTCGGCGTCGACGTAGACCTCGGCAACCGGCGCTCCCGAACGGACGGCCTCGGCCAACAGCGTTGGGCCTTCCGCGACAAAGGCCCGCTCCTGCGAGCGGGCCTTTCGCTGACTCACGAGCTTGCGAAGCCGCTTGATGCGCGGGTTGCGAGCGCTCAGAGGCTCAGCTGTCGAGAAGGATCGCTCAGGCTGCGTCGGCACCGGCGGCCGCAGATGCCTCAGTTGCCGTCTTGACGAGTGCAGCGAACGCAGCGTCGTCGTTGACGGCAAGATCGGCGAGGATCTTACGGTCGACCTCGATCTCGGCGGCCTTCAGGCCCGAGATGAACTTGCTGTAGGTCGTGCCGTGCAAACGGCAGCCAGCGTTGATGCGCTGAATCCACAGCTTGCGAAACTCGCCCTTGCGGGCACGACGGTCACGGAAGGCATAGTTGCCCGAGTGCATGACCTGCTCGTTTGCGGCCCGAACGCTGCGGCTCTTGTTGCCGTAGTAGCCCTTGGCCCGCTCGAGTGTTTGGCGGCGGCGCTTCTTTGAGTGGACAGCGCGCTTGACTCTCGCCATGAGGATTCTCTTTCTGTTCTTGTTTCGCTAGCTCGTTGGCTGTCCGGGTCAAAGACCCGGACAATCGCCATTGATGCGAAGAGGACGGTTTGTTGACGTTGGGTTGAGAGGACGGAGCTGAATCAGCTCGAAAGCAGGCGCTTGATGCGTGGGCTATCAGCTGCGGTCACTTCGTGCTCGCCACTGAGCCGACGCTTGCGGCGGCTGGTCATCTTCTCGTTGAAGTGATTCTTGTTGCGCTGGCGACGTTGGAGCTTGCCCGTCCCGGTCACCTTGAATCGCTTCTTCGCACCCTTGTGCGTCTTCATCTTCGGCATGTCATTGTCTTCCGACTAAGGGGTCTTTTGAATGGGGATTACTGAGACTCAGCGCTGTCGGCATCGCCTGCTTCGCCACTCTCGGCTTCAGCTCTGGCTGCTTCTTTCGCTGCTTCTTTCTCTGCGCGGGCCTTTGCCGCCTGCTTCTTCGAATCGGGTCCGAGCACCATCGTCATGTTTCGACCATCCAACCGTGGATAGGCCTCGACCTTGGCGATGTTGTCGGTACGTTCGGCAATGTCGTCGAGAATCTTGCGACCAAGCTCGGGGTGAGTGACCTCGCGGCCACGGAACATGATCGTGATCTTGACCTTGTGGCCATCCATCAAGAACCCCTCGACCTTGCGGGTCTTGGTTTCGAAGTCGCCGACGCCAATCTTGGGCCGGTACTTCATTTCCTTGACGGATTGCTGGCTGCTCTTCTTCCGAGATTCCTTGTCCCGTTGGGCTGACTCGTACTTGAATTTTCCGTAGTCCATGATGCGGACGACCGGTGGGTTGGCCTTGTCGGCCACCTCGACGAGGTCGAGGTCGAGTTCACGAGCCATTGAGAGGGCTTCGGGCATCGGCTTGATACCGAGCTGATCGCCATTCGCAGCGATCAACCGTACTTCGCGAGCACGAATCTTTTCGTTGATTCGTGGCTCCTGTGGAGCAGCTATTGCCGCACACTCTTCATGCAGGCGTCCTTTCGAAGACGACGTAGGTACCGCTGCCGCACATCGCGACCGCGCATCCGAGAAGAAGAGTGCCTTCTGCGTGGACCAACCGCACGATGCTCATCTCCCCAGCGACTCTCACCGAAATGGGCGAGTTTCACTGAATCGACAGTGTGGGAAGGTGGGGCGTGAGCCCTCTTCTTGTCAGACAGCTAACCAGGCTAGCAGTACGGCGGTAGTTTGAAGCGATGAGCAGCCTTTGGACGCCCGGCGGCGAACGCCCCATCAACACCAACCCGCAACCGGAAACGCCAGCCCCTGGCCCCGGACCAGGACCAGAACTGAGTCCTGAGCAGGAAGAGCAGGCCCGTCAGATGGCGGCCGAGATGTCAGACGCTCGAGCGCAACTGCTCGAAGCTCCCGTCGCGGCAGTCATCGCAAACCATGCGTTCGGCATGTACGAACTGGCAGCCATCCACATCACGGCAGACGATCCAGACATGTCAGAGGCTCGCCTCGCCGTTGATTCGTTCGGCGTTGTGGTGGAAGGGCTCGAAGGCCGCCTCGGTGAAGAGATCGACACAACGCTCAACGAAGCGCTGCAGAACATTCGCATGGCGTTCGTCCAACGAACGGCAGACCTCAAGAGTCGAGCGGGCGGCGAATCGAATGACGGCTCTGGCACAGACGAGTCAGCGTCATGAGTGTTCCCGTGGTCGACATCGGAGCTCCAAGCGCCACCTCCATTGGGGCGCTCGACCTTGCCTGCCGCGACCACGGGTTCTTCTTGCTGGAGGGTCACGGGCTCGACGAGTTGATCGCCGAGATGTGGCGACAGTGCGAACGCTTCTTTGATGCCGACATCGAGATTCGCCGTGCCATCGCCCGAGACGCCGACAATCCGCTCGGCTACTTCGACCGTGAGCTGACCAAGCGCAAACGAGATCACAAGCAGGTGTTCGACTACGTCGACCCCCGGGAGCCGAGGCGCAATCGCTTCAACCGCTGGCCAGACGACCTCGATGGGTTTCGCGAGACCCTCACCGAGTTCTATGGCCAGTGCGCCGCCCTCGCCGACAAGACACTCGAGCTGCTGCACAACACGCTCGAGCTTGGCGACGAGTCACGAGCCATCATGACCAACGAACCAGCAGCCAGCGCCGTTCGCCTCAACCACTACCCCGTCGGCGACCCTGTCCCCGAGGCAGAGCGCGACGGTTTGGTCGAATTGGGCGAAACCGCACTCGGCTATCACACCGACCCCGGCGTGCTCACCCTCCTTCTCCAGGACGACACCGGTGGTCTCCAAGCTGAATCTCGCAGCGAGGGATGGATCGACGTGCCACCGCGGCCGGGCACCATTGTGGTCAACCTGGCCGACGCGATGCAGGTGTGGACCAACGACCGCTACTGCGCATCGGTTCACCGGGTATTGCCCATGACGCAACAGCGCCGCTTCTCGATTCCCTACTTCTCGAACCCTCGCCGCGACACCACGATCGAGCCACTGCCCGAACTCGTTGGTTCAACAGCGGCCGCCTACCGGCCGTTCGTGTGGAGCGAGTTCATGCAGGCTCGCAGCGACGACAACTTCAGCGACGCCGGCGCAGAAGACGCCCAGATCTCCGACTACTTGGTCAGCTAGCTCGTCAACCCAATTGGTCCGTGATGTCGAAGGTGCGGACCTCGATGACGTCGTTGGCCTCGATCAACACCTCAACGTCGATGTCGAGATCCTTTGGCATGTCGTCGGCGATGTCGACGACGACCGCCCACGGCTGACGTGATTCGCAGAGCACCCCGGTCTCTTGCACGACCAAGCGGGCGGGCTGACCTGATCGATCGGCTGGCACGAGCCACGCCTGCATTGGCAAACACGCATCAACGAACACGACGGCGATGCGATCAGTTGTGCTGTTGGCAGGGTCGGTTGCGACGAGCACGTTCGGATCATCAACGAGTTCGTTCAGTGCAGTGATTGCGTCGGACCCGGGCCGAGCAATGACGTAGTTGCCGGATTCGACAATCCACTCTTGATCGTCCGGAGCCTCAACCAACGTGACCGAACGGGCGACCTGCGTGGTTCGGGGTCTCGCCGTTGTTGTGTAGCGAGCGCCGGTTTCGCTGTACTCAGTGGTGACGTGCAACGTGAGATCGTCAAACCCTCCGGCGTCTTCAATCACGTCTGGATCAACGACCCAGACAGCAATGACGACGCTGGCTCTATCGCACCGCGAGATGCCTTCTCGAAGCACGGCCCGCAGTGCGCCGGCTTGTTCTTCGAGCCAGATCCCGGCTGGTTCGCACGTGGTCAGCGGCACGGCAAGCACGACTTGCTCTTCGATGTTGACCGCCCCGATCGCGCTTGGGCTGATAGCGATTTCGGTGGCAAGTTGATCGAGTTCGTCGGTTTCAAAGGCAGTCCAGTAGGGCAACTCGAACGGGTCGACATCGAGCGTCTGTGCGGCCTGATAGCCCTCGGTCACCACACGAGGTGCCTCACCCGGATGCTCGTCTGCTGCTGTCGTTGCGTCAGCGTCCAGCACCACAACCGGCACGGGCAACGCCTCGGAAAGATCTCGTTGAGATCGATCGATAAGCAGCGCAGCTTCGTGAGCCGACAGCCCTTCAGCCACCGGTAGCGGCACGATAAATGTCGCAACACCGACGACGGCTTGGTCGCATGCGATCTCAGACGGACGCAACGGATCGAGAAGCAGCGGGCCGCTGTCGTCGAGACCAGCCCAGATGTTTCCTGTCGCACATGAGTCAAGCGCAGTAACCACAAGCGCATCGCTGTCCCAGTCCATGTCGAACAACACCTCAACGCTGGAGTTCCGCAACACCGAGGTCCGCAGGTCGTTGAGTTGCGACTGTTTGGTCACAACCGCGTACCCGGCAAGTCCAAAGCGATCGTCCCAGTCGACAGCGTCGATCAGCTCGAAACCTGCGAGGCGTAGCGCCGTGCGATGTCCCGGGGCCTCTCGGCGAGAGCTCTCTTGGCCATCGACATTTCGGACGAGATCGATGAGCGGGGCACCACTCGGGCCAAACCGAACGCCGTTGAGGTCCGCCCGGCTCACACTGAAGGTGACGAGATCGTATTGGGCCTGTGCACAGCCAACCCCGCTGTCCTCTTCGACGACCGAGAGCACACCGTTGCTCTCGTCTGACACTGCCGGCACCTCTAGCCAGATGCCAAGAGGCTCACAGGTCGCAACGTTCACCGCGACGATCACATTCGCATCAAAGTCGACGTCGCTGATATCGACGTCGACGGTGTCCATGTCGACCGCAAACAGCGCGGCGGAGTCAGCATCATCGACAAACCACGAAGGCAACAGGCGGGGTTTCAGACCCAGTGCGTCGGCGACGTCGTATCCGTCTACGACAGCGAATGGCTCAACGCGGGTGACGTCTGCGGACGAGTCCGTTGACGGGGTGCAGCCAGCGGCAACGATCGCGAAGACCAACGAGATGGCGAATGCAGAACACCTTTCGCGTGTGGTCGTCATGGTTGGTATGACGACACCGAAACCGTTCTGGTTCCCGAATGCTCGGGCCGGTGGGCGCTTAGACCGGAGCGTTGGCCGCTTCGGGGACCTCGAAGGTGGTCGTCAGAAGCTTGACCATCTTCTCGCTTGGTCCAGGACGCTGGAAGTAGAAGCCCTGAATTCGGTCGATGCCGAGTTGTCGCAAGATGGCGACCTGGTCTTCTTCCTCGACGCCTTCAGCGACGACTTCCATGCCAACAGAATCAGCAAGGGCAACGATGGCGGTGATGATCTTGCGGTCAACGACGTCATTGGCAACATCGATCACAAAGGCACGGTCGATCTTCAAGGTGTCGACCATGTCGAGCTTCTTGAGCTGGCCCAGTGAGGCTCGACTGGTGCCGAAGTCGTCGATGGCGAGCTTGACGCCCATGGCCACCAGTTCGTGCAGCACGGTGAGGCGGTGGTCGAGTCGGTCAACGATGAGTTCTTCTGTGATTTCGAGTTCGAGCTGCGTGGGCTTGATACCCGTCTCGGCCAACACCCGACGAACGGTGTCGATCAAGCTCGAATCGATCAGCTGACGTTCGGCCACATTGACAGACACCATGATCTCGCGACCAACGGCATTGCTCCACACGGCGGCCTGACGGCACGACTCGCGCAGCACGTGCTCGCCGAGATCGACGATGAGGCCAGATTCGGCGGCCACCGACAGGAACTGCCCCGGCGGAACCATGCCTCGCACGGGATGCTGCCAGCGGACAAGCGCCTCGAGTCGGTCGACACCGCCGGTGCGGATGTCGACGATGGGCTGGTAGTGCACGACAAGCTGGCCGGTGCGGATGGCACGGCGAAGCTCACGCTCGACTTCAAGGCGGGCAAGAGCTTGAGCTCGCATCTCGTCGTCAAAGACTTCGTAGCGGGCACCGCCACTTTCCTTGGCCCGATACATCGCCAGATCGGCGTCACGCAACAGATCCTCAGCGCTGGCCTCGCCCTTGGTCACATAGGCAATACCGATGCTGGTGCTGATGACCTGCGATGACTCATCGCTGAGCACGGCTGGTTCTTTCAGCGAATCAAGAACTCGTTCAGCGAGCGTCGTGAGGTCGCCGATGGCTGGCACACCTCGCGACACGATCACGAACTCATCGCCGCCGAAGCGACCGATGATGTCGTCTTCGCGGATGATCTTCTCGAGACGCTTGGCCACCTCAACGAGCACTTCGTCGCCAGCGGAGTGACCGATCGAGTCGTTCACGATCTTCAACCGGTCGAGGTCGAGGAACAGCACACCGATCAGGGAGGAGCCGCGACGATCGCTGAGCTGTGCGGTGAGCTCATCGGTCAGGCCAGAGCGGTTCAGGAGGCCGGTGAGAGCATCGTGTTTGGCGTCGTGTTCGCTTCGCTCAAGCCGGCCAAGCGTCAATGAGTGACGACGGACAGACCGGGCAAACAAGGTTGCGAGACCAGTGAGGGCGAGGCCAACCAACAGCACGGCGGTGCTGAGGGCTCGACTTGGCGTAACGCCATTCGAGTAGCCCTGAATCTCCCAGAGCGTGTTCTCTTCGGTGAACTGAATGGGGTCACCGACGGGGCGTTCCAGCAGCTCGTCGGGAACCGTCGAGCCAACTTGCTCGCCGTTGATGAGCACGCCAAACGCAACCTGGTCGGCGTCGTCGGCCGCGGCCGCGACCTCGGCAACAGCTTGTTCGAGGACAAGCAGGCCGATCACGACCGTGTCGTTCACCGCGGCTTCGGTGTCGACAGCCTCCGCACCTTCAGCCGTTTCGGCTTCGGGCTGGGGCACAGCGCTCACGATCATCAGGGTGGAACCGTCGACGTCTGCGATGCTGTCTTCGAGCTCGCCACTGGCGATGGCAACCGTCTCATCGAGGATGCGCGACTCCTGGACCAACTCTTGGAACTCGTTGGACCCGGCGAAGCTCGAACCGATCATCGTCTCATCGAAGCCTCGGCTTCTTGTGACGACGTAGTGCGGACCAGCCGGCGGCTGGTAGCTCTCAGCGAACAAACTCGCAGCACCTTCGCGAGCAATCAGCTCGTCGGCCTGGCTTGGTGATCCGATGCGCTCGATGACCAACGCATGGTTGGCTGAAAGCCCGACTGCTTCGAAGTATCGATCGATCTGCGATTGCGAGAGCGACGAGCCGTCGGAGAGGGCAAGACCGAGGCCGTCGATGCCGCGGACTTGGCGCTGAATCACCGACTGCAGTTCCGAGCCCTGCGAAAGCAACTGACGCTCGAAATCGACCTCGGCGCGAGAGTTTTCGACAGACCTCAAACCCAACCATGCAACCAGGCTGATCAGAACGCCAAGCGCCACAATGACCGGGGCAATCGGGGCTCGGCCGAGCCAAGATCGCGCATCGGAGGTTGGAGAACCATCTGTCACGACGTTCCTGTCGGCCCCGATGGCCGGATCTCAAGGCCTTCGACCCCTCAACAAGGCAGTCGTCGAGCGGCTTCCGCTAGGAAATCGCCAACGGAGTAACGGCAAATGCCTCCCAGCGGCCAGGGCCACCGGCGCCAAGATCAAACTCGACCCTCGTGCCCTCGTCGATTGTGCGTGACCCATCACTGATCGCGGTGCAGTGAAACGTATACGACGATCCGTCACCTTCTGCGACCGTGCCGAGCCCAGCGTGGGCATCAAATGACTGCACCGTGCCGACTCGACGCACCATCGGGGCTACTGAACGATCTTGGAGAGCGCCAGTTCGATGATGTCGGTGGCCCCTGCGTCTTTGAGCGCAGGAATGAGCACGTTGATCTGCTTTTTCGCCACAACCGTTTCGATGGCGAAACCCGCTCCCCCGTGCAGCTCGTTGACCGTCGGCGACTTCATCGACGGCAGCAAATCGATGACGGCGGCCAACTCAGACGCAGTGGCGACGTTGAGCTTGACCAGCACCTGGGTGCGCGCTTCCAGCGCACCGCGCAGCAGACGGAGCAACTGCTCCATCGCGTGACGCTTTTCAGGGTCGGCATAGGACGCAGGGTTGGCGACAAACTCTGAGTAGCTCGTGAGCATCGTGTCGATGATCTTGAGCCCGGCAGCCTTGAGTGCGCGGCCCGTCTCGGTGATGTCGACGGCTACATCGACGATGTCTGGCACCTTGGCTTCGGTGGCGCCGTAGGAGAGTCGGATGTCGGCCTCGATGCCCTTTTCGGCAAAGAACCGCTTGGTGATCTCGGGGTACTCCGTTGAGACTCGAACGCCTTGCGGCAGCTCTGACACAGATGTGATGGGCGAGTCTTCTGGCACAGCGACCACAATGCGGACCGGCTTGGCCGTGGCCTTCGAGTACTGGAGCTCGCCCAACGACTCGACATTGCTTGATGTCTCTTCGACCCAATCTCGACCGGTAATGCCCAAGTCAAAGAGGCCCTCGGCGACATACACGGGGATCTCTTGTGGCCGCAGAATGCGAACCGACTCAACCCGAGGATCGTCGATGGTGGCTTTGTAGTCGACAGACGAGCTGCGTTGAACCGACAGATCGGCTGCGGCAAACAGTTCGAGTGTTGACTTTTCGAGTGAACCCTTGGGCAATACGAGCTTGAGCACCACGACACGCTATCCCTCGACAGGCCGGGAACTTCTGACTTTCTCCGACAGCGTGTGCGCTGGCCGAGCGACTCAGTTGCCGCCGGTGCCGTCGAGATCGAGCAGGTGCCCCATTCGCTCCTGCTTGGTGCGCAGGTAAGCGATGTTCTCGGGCGTTGGGACCGTTTCGAGCGGCACTCGGTTTGAGATCTCAAGCCCGTACCCATCAAGACCGCCGTACTTGGCCGGGTTGTTGGTCATGAGGTTCATCGTGGTCACGCCAAGATCAACGAGGATCTGAGCGCCGATTCCATACTCGCGACCGTCGGCTGGCAACCCAAGTTCGAGGTTGGCGTCGACGGTGTCGAGGCCTTCGTCTTGGAGGCTGTAGGCCCTGATCTTGTGACCCAGGCCGATCCCCCGACCCTCGTGGCCCCGCAGGTACACGAGCACGCCTTGACCGGCTTCGGCAATGCGCGCCATCGCCTGGTGCAGCTGCGGTCCACAGTCGCAACGACGGGACGCAAAGATGTCGCCCGTCAGACACTCGGAGTGCACCCGAACAAGCACGTCTTGTTGGCCGTCGGGTTCGCCCATCACGAACGCCACGTGCTGTTCGCCGTCGAGCAGCGACTCGAACACGATCGAGCGAAACTCGCCATGCTCGGTTGGGATCTTGGCTTCGGACACGCGGCGCACGAGCTTTTCGTTCTTGCGGCGGTAGCGAACCATGTCGGCGATCGAGATGAAGATGAGGTCGTGTTCCTTGCAGAACTCGATGAGGTCGGGAACCCGAGCCATCGTGCCGTCTGGCTTCACGATCTCGCAGAGCACGCCAGCCGGCTTGAGCCCTGCCATGCGGGCGAGATCAACGGCGGCTTCGGTGTGGCCGGCTCGCTTCAGGACGCCGCCAGGACGAGCCCGCAGCGGAAAGATGTGGCCCGGTCGAGCGAAGTCGGCAGCGGTTGCCGCTGGGTCGACCATGGCTCGAATGGTGAGCGCCCGGTCGTGGGCCGAGATGCCAGTGCTCGTGCCGTGGCGGTAGTCGATGGTGACGGTGAACGCGGTGCGCATCGCCTCGGTGTTTTGCGCCACCATCAGCTGCAGATCGAGCTCGTCGGCCCGCTCATCCAGCACTGGTGCGCAGATGACACCAGACGTGTGGTTCACGAAGAAGGCGATCTTCTCTGCGGTGGCGAACTCGGCCGCCATGATGAGGTCGCCCTCGTTCTCACGGTCTTCATCGTCGACAACCACAACGATCTCGCCTCGGCCGATGGCGGCGATGGCATCTTCGACCGGGTCGAACGGCGACTCGGTTGTTGGCTCCGCTGGGGTTTCTTCAGTCATTGGTGTGTCCCCTCAGGAGCTTCTCGGCGTACTTCGCCATCACGTCAACTTCGATGTTCACTCGGTCGCCAACGCCCTTCGAACCAAGCGTCGTGACATCCGCTGTGTGCGGAATCACGGCCACCGTAAAGCCCTCAGCGCCAGGATCAACAACGGTGAGGCTGATCCCATCAACGGTGATCGACCCCTTCTCAACCACGTAGCGGTGCAGTTCGGGCGGAATCTTCACCTTCAGGTCTGGTGCGGGCTCCAGAATTTCGCCCACTGCGTCGACGTGACCCTGCACGAGATGTCCGCCCAAACGATCCTCGAGCCGCACCGGCCGCTCGAGGTTGACCGGATCGCCCGGCTGCAGATCACCAAGTTGGGTGCGGTCGTATGACTCCTGCGTCACGTCTGCTTCCCACCAACCATCGTCGGCATCCCAGTCGACCACCGTCAGGCAGCAACCGTTGACAGCGATCGATGCGCCCATCACCACGTCATCCAACACGGTGCGGCACGACAGGCGAAGCTTCTGGCCTTCGCGGCTCTCGACACGGCCAAGCTCTTCAACAATTCCAGTGAACATCAGGGGGTTCCGCTCTCGTTCTCATTCGGGGATTCAGTGTTTGGGGATTCGCTGTTCAGTACTTCAGTGGAAGGTCGATCAGGACGCATGTCGATTCTCAGATCGTCTCCCAGTTGGGCGATTCGTTCAATATGACCGCGGCTCAAGTCCGCAATACCGGCCGCGCCAGCGCCTCTGAACAGCGGCGCACCGTCGTCACCGCCCATGAGGGCGGGCGCCAGGTAGAGGACAACGTGATCGACGAGGCCGCGACGCCAGAATTCTCCGGCGACCGCT
This sequence comes from uncultured Acidimicrobiales bacterium, assembly GCA_938009905.1. GTDB lineage: Bacteria > Actinomycetota > Acidimicrobiia > Acidimicrobiales > SZUA-35 > CALEWY01. The sequence goes on from CALLGK010000289.1 coordinate 13,413, forward strand.
GCTCCCCCTTCGATCATGAGCTGCACAATCTGGTCAGTGCCGAGGTCGTCGAGGACAACGTCGAGGTCGCCACTCATCTCGCGACACGGATGAATCTTGGCGTCTGGGTCGGCCCGACCGAGTACGACTCGCAGCGGTTCTCGTGGCGGCTGGCCGTCTGAGGCAAGCACGCCCCGCACGGTCAGCGAGGGGTCATCGAGCCGAACGGTGCCGGCTCCGACGAGGATGGCGTCGCTTTCGGCCCGCACCTGGTGCGCATCGAGCCTGGCCGCGTCTCCGGTGATCCACTGGCTTGTTCCGTCGGCTGCCGCCGTTCGGCCATCGAGCGTGGCAGCCAACTTGAGGACCACCCACGGACGGCCGGTGCGTCGGTGATGCAGGTAGGGAGCAAGCTGTGCCGCTACTTCTGCGGCGCCGACGCCGAGCACGACGTCGACCCCGGCGGCTTCGAGCGCAGCCTGTCCAGCGCCAGCAACGAGCGGATCGGGATCGAGCACGGCGATGACGACCCGCCGCACGCCTGCATCGATCAGCGCCTGCGTGCACGGACCAGTGCGTCCGGTGTGATTGCAGGGTTCGAGCGTTGTGTAGACGGTGGAACCAGTGGCGAGCTCGCCGGCCGCATCGAGCACCTCGCGCTCCGCGTGGTTGGACCCCGGTCGACGAGTCGAACCGCTAAAGGTGTGCGAACCGTCTTCGCTCACCAGCACGGCACCAACCCACGGGTTCGGCGGGGCCAAGGTGCGGCTCGACCACGCGGCATCAATGGCGGACGCCATGTGATGCGCATCGGCGGCAAGAACGCCGTGCTGGTCGTCTGAGGTGGTCACGAGAAGCGAAGTTACAACTTAAAGTTAACTTGAAGTCAAGCTTTTAGAGGATGTCCGGCCCGAACCCACCCCGTTCTGGAGGCCGTAGACCACAAAACGGTGCTCTACGGCCTCCAGAACGGGAAAAGAAGCTAGTGAGGGCGGCCGCCGCCGAGTAGTTCGATGGCGTGGGGTACGACGTCGAGCACAGCATCAACCGTCTCGATTGCGCCCTTTGTGG
>CALLGK010000290.1 GCA_938009905.1 uncultured Acidimicrobiales bacterium
GATGTCAGCCACCGAGAACTCGGCCATCCCCACCACAACATGCTCATACATGGCCGGGGTCATCCACGGTTCCGGCTGCTTCGAGAAGTGGCCGATGTGTGCGTCTGGTCGTCTGCGCTTGATCTCGGCCAGGAGGGTCACGTTCCAGCCGGTGAACTTCACTCGGTCGAACACTGCGGCTGCGTCGACCGCCGCAAGCACGGCGTCGACAACACCGGGCGAGTAGCCCTTGATCTCGAGCTCGAAGTCGAGGCCACCAAGCACAGCACTTCGGCCAACCGCGGGATGCCCTCGCCAGCAAAGCCATCGCCAAACCACGAGCCGGCGTCGAGTCGATCCAGCTCGGCCCAGCTCGTTTCGAACACAACGCCCTCGCCGTCGGTCGTGCGGACCAAGTCGAAGTCGTGCATCACAACGGGCACGCCGTCAGCACTGAGATGCACGTCGAATTCGATCCCGGTGGCGCCGAGCTCCTTTGCCGCCAGAAACGCAGACATCGTGTTTTCGGGAGCAACATCGGACGCCCCTCGATGTCCGATCACGCCCGTTGGCTCCCAATGCATGGCTGAACCGTAGATGTCGAGCTGGCGTGAAGGGCATCAGCGCAACTGGGTAGTCGCATGGCCGGGTGACTAAGTTCGAGCGAAGTTCGAACACGGGAGTTCACCATGCATGAGGTCGTCATCGTTGAAGCCGGACGCTCCGCCGTCGGAAAGCGCAACGGTTCACTAGCCGGAGCCCATCCAGCTGATGTGTTGGGTCCGGTGATGATGGAAGTCATCAACCGAGCAGGCATCTCGTCAGGCGATGTCGGACAGGTAGTTGGCGGTTGCATCAACAAAGTCGGCGCCCAGGCGATGAACATCACCCGCACGGCCTGGCTTAGCCATGGCGGCGCGGAGGAAGTCGCGGCCACCACCGTCGATGCCCAGTGCGGATCAAGCCAACACGCCGTCAACACGGCCCATGCCCTCATTGCGTCTGGTGTTGAAGACGTGGTGTTGGCTTGTGGCGTCGAAGCCATGAGCATCTTGCCGATCGGCTCGGATGCGATGGCAGGAGCCAAGGCTGGCTACGGCAAACCCGTGAGCCGCTCCTACTTCGAGAACTACGAGTTCGTGAGCCAGTTCGAAGGCGCAGAACGAATCGCAGACAAGTACGGCATCGATCGCAGCGACACAGACGCCTTCGGCCTCCAATCCCAAGAGCGCGCTGCCCGAGCTGTGGCCGAGGGTCGATTCGAGACCCAGATCATTCCTGTCGACGCTCCCGTGCTCGACGAGGAAGGCAACAAGACAGACGAGAAGATCACGGTCACTCGCGACGAGATTCCTCGCGACACCAGCCTCGAACAGTTGGCGAAGCTCAAGCCGGTGGCTCGCGAAGACGGCGTGCACACGGCTGGCTCGTCATCGCAGATCGCGGACGGAGCAAGCGCTGTACTCCTGATGAGTGCCGAGAAGGCGGCCGAGCTTGGCGTCACTCCCCTGGCTCGTGTTCTGCAGACAGCCCTCGTCGGCTGCGACCCGGTGCTCATGCTCGAGGGTCCGATTCCGGCCACCCAGAAGGTGCTGGCCAACGAGGGCATCACGATCGACGACGTCGACGTGGTCGAGATCAACGAAGCATTCGCCTCGGTCGTTCTGGCCTGGTCGAAGGAACTGCAGCCAGACATGGAGAAGGTGAACCCCAATGGCGGCGCCATTTCTCTCGGCCACCCGCTCGGAGGCACCGGCTGCTTCCTGACCACCAAAGCGGTGCACGAGCTGCAACGCACAGGTGGTCGCTACGGCGTCATCACGATGTGCTGTGGCGGCGGACTCGGCACCGGCACGCTCATCGAGCGGATCTAGTTATCAGCAGGCCGAACTGACGACTCGGCGTCAGCCACACACCAACCGGTCGACTGCTTTTCGAGTTCGAGGGCAACCACATTGACGACTGGCGTTTCGTCGTTGTCGTCTCCGTCGATCGCCTCATCGTCTGTGGCGTCGTCGGTCTCGGCGTCATCTCCCGCCGCGGCCTCGATTGTCGGTGACACGAACGAGATGGCGGCGCGGTCGAGCGTGAGCGACGACAGCACCAGGGGCTGCATTGGCTCAAGGCCATCCAAACTCAGGCCTCGACCATCGGCGCCTTCGCACAGCGCTTGGTCGAGACCCTGTTCGACGGCAGCGTCAACGGCCGATTCCGCATCTGATCGGTGGCCGCCGGCGATCACGCCGAACACAACGGTGGCAGCCACCAGCACAAGCAGCGGAACCAGGATGAGCACGAATGGACTGCGGCCCTTACGGGTCGCTGAGGCGTCCGCCGCTGCCGTTTCGGTCATGGGTCGACGGTAGCCAACCTGTGCTCGTGCTCAGGCGATGTACTCGGGACGGGGCGCAGGCTGGGGAACGTCCCAGTCGGCGGGCATCTTTCCGAAGTCGAAGAACGGAGCCTCGTCGCCATCAGCAACGGCGTCTTCGATCTGGTCGTAGAAGCCCTTGCCGGTCTCTTCGGCGAACGTGATGGCAACTTCTTCAGCGGAGTCGCCGGCCGATGGGCGCTGGCAGTATTCGGGGAAGCTGTTCTCGGCCGCATCGCCTTCGGCGTAGCCCCGAGCAAACATCTGCTTCAGCACACCAAAGCCATCGTTGCGTACCAGCACTTCACCGCGCGGCGTGCCGCCCATGTCTTGGAGATGAGCGACGAACTTGTCGAGATCGTGCGTGTCGTAGGCGATGTGCTGACACGAGTGATCACCATGCACATCGACGAACTTGGTCACCTGCGACTTCTTGGCCCGATCGATGCCTTCGATCAAGGCCACACCAAACTCACCAAAGTCGATGCACCAGATCTTCATCGACGAATCGGGATCGCCGGGGCGCACGTCGTCGATGCGGTTAATCAGCGTTCCGCCTTCGACCTCGATGTGAAACCAGGCCCACTTTTCAATCTGACCTGCGGCACATGCATAGGTGACATGGTCGATCTTCTTGAGGTGAGACATCGGTGCACTCCTTGAGTCGGCGAATCTCCTCTATGATCGGCGAATCGTTCAGCTATCTTCAATCGATATGAACGATCTGTTCAACAGTGTTGCCCGAGCAGCCGACTTGTTCAGTGAACGTCCGCGAAAGCAAACAAAGGCTGGTCAGAATGTCTCGCGAGCTCGACACAACCGATCTGCGGATCATCGAGGCCGTTCGGGCCAACCTCAAGGCATCGCAGACCGTGATTGCCCGCCAGCTGAAGGTTGCACGCGGCACGGTCTATGCCCGTCTCGAACGACTGGAGCGAGAAGGCGTCATCACTGGCTACACGCCAATCATCGACCCGGCCCGCGCTGGGTATGGCGTGTTGGCCTTCACCACGCTCGAGATCAAGCAGGGCTCACACGACAAGACCATCGAAGGACTTCGGTCAATCCCTGAGATCGTTGAGATTCACACCATCACCGGCGAGGGTGACTTGCTCTGCCGCATTGTTGCGCAATCAAACGACCATCTTCATGAGGTGATCCAGCTCGTCACCGGTGTGCCCACAGTGCTGCGCAGCCAGAGTCAGCTCGCGCTAGCCACGAGCCAGACGAATGACATCGTCGACCTGCTCGTCGACGCCTGACCCGACCTACCATCAGGCGATGACGAATTCTCGCCTCGTGCTCGCCAACGCCACGCTCTTCGACGGCACCAACCAACAGGTTCGCTCCGAACCAGTCGACATCGCAATGGCAGACGGTCGGGTCGTCGAAATTGGCACGGGCCTGTCGGGCGACGAGGTCATCGACTGCTCTGGACAGCTCGTCACGCCTGGCCTCATCGACTGCCACGTGCACTTCATGGCCGATGGCGACTTCGGACCGAACGTGCACGCCCAAACCCCATTCTCGATGACGTTCTTCCAAGCCGCAGAGCGGATGAAACGAACGCTTGAATGTGGCATCACGACCGTTCGCGAGGCTGGCGGCGCCGATCTCGGCGTGAAAGAAGCTCGCGACAAGGGTCTCGTGCTCGGGCCTCGCATGCAGATCTCAATCTCGATCCTCTCGCAAACCGGCGGTCACGGCGACACATGGGCCGTCTGCGGCGCGCACATGCCGGGCATGCTCGACCCCCACCCCGGTCGCCCGCACAACATCGTTGACGGGCCAGACGAAATGCGGATCAAGGTGCGTGAGCTCATTCGAGCTGGCGCAGACGTGATCAAAGTGTGCACATCCGGCGGCGTGCTCTCCCCCAGGGATGACCCCCAGCACGCGCACTTCATGGCTGACGAACTCGATGTGCTCGTCAGCGAGGCGACGGCCGCCCATCGGTTTGTGATGGCACACGCTCAGGCCACGCAGGGCATCAAGAACGCCGTGCGCGCTGGCATCCGTTCGATCGAGCACGGCATCTACCTCGACGATGAAGCCATCCAGATGATGCTCGACGCCGGCACGTACCTCGTACCAACGCTCATCGCCCCCATGGGCGTCATTGATGCGGCCGAACGTGGAGTCGACATTCCAGACGTGATCCTCGACAAGGCCCGCAATGTGGTCGACGTGCACCGCGAGTCGATCTCAAAGGCCATCGATGCCGGCGTACAGATTGCGATGGGGACCGACGCCGGCGTAACCCCTCACGGCGAGAACCTTCGAGAACTGGCCGAGATGGTGTCGCTTGGCATGTCGCCGGGCGCCGCCTTCGAGGCGAGCACCCGAGTCGCGGCAGAGCTCATGGGCATCGAAAACGACATTGGAACGATCGAGGTCGGCAAGGTCGCCGATCTCGTGGTGTTCGACGGAACGACACTCGACGTCAGCGATCTTCGCAACCGAGTCACCCGGGTTATTCAAGATGGCGCCGAAGTGGCCTAGCGGCACCGTCTGGCCCCTCGAGCACGACTCGGTGAGCTAGCCCTTCACAACCTGCACGGTGCAGGTGTCGATCCGGTCGAGCTCACCACCAGCAAACGGCAGATCGACCTCGAAGTTTCCGGTCGTGTCGCTTGGCATCGGCACGAAGATCTCGTCAATAACTTGCCGGTCGACATCAAACACGGTGATCTTCAATTGATCGTCGCCCGTGACGTCAGACGGCAAATCGCTGTTGAACGTTCCAGACAGCGACGTGGCACAGCGCTCGACGTTGACGACATTGGCGTTCTCGATTGCGCTCCGCGACGTCTGATAGGCCAGCGCAAAGATGATGACCAACAGCACAACGGGCACGCCGACCACCCAGGCAATCAACGTGCGCTCGCCACCGTCGGTTGGCGCGACGCTCGCTGACTCGTCGATGTCTCGCCGCTTGCGTTTGCCCCGCTTCGGCCGTTTCATGCCACCACCAAGCGCATCCTTGGCGTCTTCTGCCGACGAGCCTGTGAGCTCAGCGACGTCCTGGGTCACACGACCTCGTGGGTTGATTCCAAACATCTGAAACCCCTTCCGTCCGGACGCCTTGAGGAGTGCTTCACGGCGATGGCGTCCTGACTGGGAACAGAACGGAACGTCACCTTACCGAGTTCCTAAAAACTGAAGAAATTCTGCCCTCCGCCCCGAACCCGTCGAACTCCCTGGTCAGGCGCCGATGTAGGTCATTGGACATGCTGATATAGGTAGAACGACCCAAGAATTCCTTGACACTCTCCGCGAGTTTCTGCCACTGTACGTGACATGCCCGCTTCCGTTGAAGCGGACGACCTCGCCTCCCCCGCACGTTCGTCGTCCGCAGAATCCCTGCTTTCTGCTGCCCAAAATGGGCCACAGAAGGCAACTTTCCGCCCGTTTCGTTCTCAGAAACACCAACAGCAGCACCGCCGCCGGCCTCGCCCAACGGTTGCTGCGGTCGACCACCGTCCGTGGTTGACGGCCCTGGTTGTGACAGCGGTGTGCGTCGTGGGTTCGGTGGCCATCGTTCGGGCCGAGTGGAACCACGACGACGACGGCGCAAGCGTTGTGCCCCTCGTAGCGCTGGCCGGGATCGCCCTGGCTGCCCTGCGCTGGCGCCCAACGCCGCAAGCCCGACCAAGTCGTGACGTCACGACGTCGAGTGCGGTGATGATCGCCACCGTTGCTACGGCGCTCGCGGTCACGTTGGCGGTGTGGCCCAGCAGCGCTCCTCTCGTTGCTGGGCCCACCGTGTCGGTCGCCATCGTCGGTACGTACCTCGCACTGTGGGGCCATCGTCTTCTTGCCCTTCTGCGGGCCGTCACCGTGATGAGCCTGCTGGCTTGGCAGCCCGTCGCCGAGTTTGCCCACGGCGCAATTCGCACATCCCTCGAACAGCCCTCCGGCCTCATCTATCGACGGCTGGCCCAGATCCCGGTGTTCAACATCGATAACGAGCCATGGAGGCTGTTCAGTGCCGAACTGCACCGAGGCGCCCTTGTGGTGCTGGCGACGTTCGTCTTGAGCATCGGGGCCAACCGTTGGCGGCTCTCCCCCAGCACGGCCCTGCACCTGCTGGCGACAATGACGGCCGCCCTCATCGCCCACCACGTCGTGATCCTCGCCTCGCCCATCGACGAATACGCACCCGGCGATGTCACACAGCTCGCAACCAATCCAACCCTCGAGCTTGCAATCTCGGCCCTCGCCGTTGCCGGACTCAGCCTGATCAGAACCCGCCGCCGGACGGTCGTTCGCAAACGCATCGAAGCCGATCGAGCCACAAGCGAGCCGGCAGGAGACGTCGACGATGACGACCAAAACTCGGCCGCCGCCGCCCCACCGCCAGAACGGGCTCACCGTGATCCCGTGATCTTTGCCATGTCGAACCGCATGGCCCACCCCGCCATCACGGCGCTGCTGCTCAGCGGTGTCGCCCCACTCGCCGCCCTCGCTCTCGCCCCCTAGGCGAAACCATCACACTGGTCGGTGCGCCTACCCGGTGCACCTCCGAAGAGGAGTCTTCCCCTTGTCGATCACCACGCTTGAACCTTGGACCGTCGCGCCCAAGATTCGCGACATCGAGCCGCCAGGCCTCGTTGACCAACAAGAATCACCGCCAGCTGACGAGATCGAGCTGCCGGCGCACGCCACCATCGCCCCGCCGAACGACGACGAGCTGTGGTCGTACGTTGCCAACGACGGCAAGCGCTTCCTGCAGTTCTCTGCGTTCTCTCGCATGTGCCTTGGCTCGGCCCTCATCTTCCTGTCGTTTACGGGAGGCTGGCTGATTGCTCTCCTGCCGTTCGCGGTTGCCATCGTCGTCGGCGGTGCGATCAACATCATCTGGTCGACCCAGATCCCGCCGTTCGATCGGGCCCGTCATCTCCGAGGCTTGCGCCAGACCGAGACGAACACTGCCGACCTTCCGAGTGTCGACGTTTTCATCTGCACGTGCGGCGAAGATCCGATCATCGTCGAGAACACAATCGTGCACGCCTTCCACCTCGAACACCCGAGGGAAAAGCTCAACGTGTACGTGCTCGACGATCGAGACTCGCCTGAGGTTCATCAGGCTGCGTTGCGCTGGGGCGCCAAGTACATCTCGAGGCCCGATCGAGGCTGGATGAAGAAAGCCGGCAACCTGCGACACGGCTACGACCAGTCTGATGGCGACCTGATCATCATTCTCGACGCCGACTTCGCGGTGCGATCGGACTTCCTCCGCCACACCGTTCCCTACTTCGACGACGCCGAGCTCGGCATTCTGCAGACGCCTCAGTTCTTTCGAGTCACGTCTGACAATTGGGTAGAGCGTGGCGCCGCAGCTCAGCAGGAGCAGTTCTACCGAGTGGGTATGCGAGCCCGAGACAAGCACGGCGGCGCCATCTGCGTTGGCACCAACGCCGTGTATCGCCGGGCTGCCCTCGACGAGCGAGGCGGCATGGCCCTGCTCGAACACTCAGAAGACATCTTCACCGGCCTCAAGGTGATCGACGCCGGCTATCGCGTCGACTACCTGCCACTGCCATTAGCCGCCGGCACTGCACCAGACAACGCCGCGTCGCTTGCCTCCCAGCAATACCGCTGGGCCAGAGGCAACTTCGCGCTCGCCGGCACGCCTCTGTTCAAGCGCATGAAGCTCACCCCGATGCAGCGCCTTGGCATGTGGGACGGCTGGATCTTCTACGTCTCGAGCGCGCTGAGTCCGATCATCGCACTGTTCGTGCCCATCGTGTCGCTCGCCGAAGCGCCGTACGTGATCACGCTGGCGCCTACCGCCATGATCCTGCCCGCGCTGTTCACCGAGTTCTATCTGCAACCGCGCTGGCTCCATTTGCCAGACGGTCGTGCCTCCAGACGTGTTGGCCTCGTGTCGCAGGTGGCGCATCTCTATGCGCTTCGAGACCACCTCACCGATCGCGAACAGGAGTGGATCCCCACCGGCGGCAAGCTCACGAAAGAAGAACGAAGCTCGAAGCAAGGGACCGACCGCATCCCCGAGCAGATCGCCGTCGGCGCCCTCATCGGGTTCATCGCCATCATGGGACTCCTCTTCTTCCGGGTGGCCACCGGTTGGTCGGCCATCGACCTCGCACCAGTCGGCATCCTCGCCGCAATTGCCCTCCCTGCGGCGCTCGGCACCAGCGCGCCGGCCGTCGTGTCCGATGAGCCGCTCGAGGTAACGGCCCCCAACATCGAAAACGGTCGCGATGCCTTTCTTGACATGGTCCGCACCATCTCGATCGTGCGCGTCATGTTCTGGCACGCCCTTGGCTACTGGTGGATCTCGTGGAGCTTCGCCGCCATGCCCGCCGTGTTCTATGTATCTGGCGCCGTGCTAGCCAAGAGCATGCGGCACACCGCCTGCTGGCGCGTGATTCGAGGTCGCGTCGAGCGGCTGCTTCCTCCCTACTACGCCTACATCGCGCTCTCGCTCTCGATCGTTGCGCTGGCCGTGCCAAACGTTGCGACCGATTCCAGGCTCGACGTGATCTCGTGGATCATCCCCTACCGCGCACCCGCCGCCCTGCCGTGGGAAGCGGGCTGGCTCTCAGCCCCGCTGTGGTTCCTTCGTGCACTGCTGATCATCATGTTGCTCACTCCCATCGTTCGACCGATCGGCAAACGCATTCCCGGGCTGGTGCAGTTCGCGGCCTGGGGACTGTCGCTCTTCGTGCTCGATCGTTGGGTGGCCCAACAATCATCAGCTCACGCCACCTCGGTCGCCCGAGGTGTGGCCGACGTGATCTGCTTCGGCGGCTTCTTCACCCTTGGCGTGAGTGGTCACCAACTACGACATCGGTTGACCAGGCGGGTTCGTCTGCAACTGGTTGTGGCTCTCAGCACCGCGGCCGTTGCGTGGGCGCTGATCTCCCCACCCATCGGCATGGTCGTCAATAACTCCTACGTGCTGTTCGGACTCGTTGGGTTGGCCTGGCTCTGCGGACTGCTCGCCATCGAAGACCACCTCCGCCATCTCGGAGAGATCCCGTCGATCAAGGCGTTTGTTGGCTGGATCACCAAGTGGGCCATGTCGATCTATCTATGGCACACCCTCGCCCTGGTGTTCGCCTACCGCGTCGTTGGTGGCCCTCGTTCGCTGGCGCACTGGGTGCTGTTCGGTGCGGTGTTCGCCACGATTCTTAAGGGAGTAGTTGCTGCGGTTCGTCCCCTCGAAACCATGTTGTTGGCCCGCAATCGCCGCCGACCAAAGCCGCAACCGGCCGCGGTGCTGGCCCTCACCGTTGTTGTTGGGTTGATGCTGTCACAGGCATCGCTCTTCCCGGTCTTCGAAGACGACATCGGCCCGCCAACCCCATCGGGCCGCCCGCCCGTGGGCACCGACACAGCAGCTGCCCCGTTGCTCGATCCGACTCCGGAGCAGCTCGCCACGATGGCTCGCAGCGCAGAAGCGTGGCTCGTTGGCCACAATGTCGAGGGTCTCGCCGTCGTCGAGATCGGCGATGCCACGAACAACCAGCCGCTCACCGTCCAGTTCGGTGACCCAGACGCTCTTGATCCCAACGCCCCGTTCGAAGCGCTGAGCCTCACCAAAACCATGGTGGCGGCCGCCGCCCTCCAGCTGGTTGATGAGGGACAGCTCACGCTGGATGGTCCGTTGCCGCCGCTTGAAGGCATCTCGGTCGACGTCACGAACGACCTCACCTTGCGTCGGCTGTTGAGCCATGCCTCGGGCCTCGACGATTATCGAGACACACCCGACTTCCAGCGGGACGGCATCTTGTCGCCGCTCGACGCCGTCTCGATGAGTGTGCGATCGAGTGACCTCGACTCAACGTCGCCGTCGTATGCGGCCTCGAACTATCTGATGGTTGGCCTCGCAATCGAGTCGGTGACAGGCCAGCCGCTCAGCGAAGTATTGGACGAGCGGATCTTTGAGCCGCTCAACATGAACGACACCGAGCTCGTTAACAACCGCCGAGCCGGTTTCGTCGGGCACGGGTCGGGAGGCGTCGTCTCGACGCTGAACGACCTGGCCCGCTGGTACGAGGCGTTGATGAGGGACGAGACCTTCCTCAGCCCAGAGATGCGCCACGAGATGTTGTTTGGTGGTCAGACCTTCCAAGGAAACGCTGGCCTTGGCGCCTGGCGCCACTGCCCCTGTGACGCACCGACGGCGGACGATCCCGAACCGTTCCTGTATGCGTTCCACGACGGCGGCGACGCCCGCCTCGTCTACATCCCATCTCGCGATGTGGTGCTGGCAATGCGATTCTCGAAGCCGCTCTACGATGCCGACCACATTGTTGGCGACATCGACGACGCCATCTTCGCCGTCGCCGATCGCCGTGAGTTCCTTACTGACGAAACCGAGGAGATCGGCAGGTAAAAATTTCGAGCGATCGACCGCGACGAGCTACCTTCGACCCGTGGTAGCGGGACTTCTTGGGCTGGTTCGGTGGGCTGGCCGAATGGCCATTGCCCTCTACCTCGCCACACTTCTGG
>CALLGK010000291.1 GCA_938009905.1 uncultured Acidimicrobiales bacterium
TGCAAAGAAGATCGGCGACTTGGCACGAACCGACCCGATCCGCGACGATGTCGGCCATCGAGGCGCCTCACGTAAGCGACGCAATTGAGGTGCGGTTGCTCGGCAAGCCCCGCTTTCTGGTTGGCGGACGCGAGCTTCACGGTCGCAGTGCCCGCAGCTCGGCAATCATCGCCCGCCTCGCACTCGACGCTGGCACGGTCGTGGGCCGGGAACAGTTGGCCCACGACGTGTGGAACGGCGAAGTGTTGCGATCGGGGTCAGCAGCACTGCGCACCCAGGTCAGCCGATTGCGTTCAGCACTGCAAGAGGCCGGAATCGGTCACATTGTCCAAACGGCGCCCGACGGGTACCTGCTCGATATCGATCGCTCGCGCGTCGATGTGTTCAGTGTTGAGGGGTTACTCGAAGAGGCGTTGCTCGCCGAAGCCGAAGATGAGGATCGAGCCGCTTCGTTGTTTCGCACCGTGTGGGTACAGCTGAACGCCGACCCTCTTTATGGGCTCGAGGAGTTTGATTTCGCTGCGCTTCACATCGCCCGACTGCGATCGCTCACCGAGGTCGCAAGACTTGGCTACGCGAGGGCTCTCATCGCCGTTGATCAGCCAGAGCGAGCGGTCTCGGTATTGAAGTCTGCGGTTGACGATGACGCTCTTGCCGCTGAGCCGGTCGCGGCGATGGTCCTGGCACAGCACCAGGCGGGACGTTCCCACGACGCCTTGAAGCTGGTTGAGCGCCACCGTCAGGCGATGCTCGGCGTCGGGTTGGTGGTGTCCGAGCAGGTCCGAAGTGCGGAACAGATCGCACTGGGGATCGAGCAAGCGACGTCAGGCAAGGTCAGCGCGTTAATCGGCCGGGTGAGTGAATGTGGCGAGTTGGGCTCTGCTCTCGAAGCCGTTGCCGGCAATGCCTCACGCGGGCAGGTCGTGACCATTGCCGGCGAAGCGGGAGTCGGAAAGACCGAGCTACTCAGGTGGCTCGCGCATGCAGCGGAGCTCTCCGAGATCGAGGTGTTGCATGGTTCAGGTGATCAACTCGGCAACGACTTCCCGCTGCTTGCCGTGCGCCAAGCCCTGGGGCAACTTCCGGATGTGCGGGCCGTCCTCGACGAGTCGCTCGAGCGTTCGACCCCTGATGAGTCGAGCAACATCGTTCAGGCCACAAACGACGCGTCGTTGCAATGGCAACGTCTCGCTATCGCCGAGCGGGTGGTCTCGGCGCTCGAGTCGAGTCTGACCCACCCACGTGTGATTGTCGTCGACGATCTTCACTGGGTCGACTCGACGTCGCAGGCCGTCCTGCGTGCCATCGGACGGCTCGCGGTTCAGGCGCCGATCTTGCTCGTGCTGGCCGGCCGGCCAGAGGGCGACTGGCAAGGTCAGTTCGCCACGTCTTCGAGCCTGAATCTCGTTCCAACGGCCCTGGATGCCGATGCTGCCCTATTGCTTGCACAAGACCTGGTTGACGGACCCCTGGGTCCTTCGCTCGCAAACTCCATTGAACGTTCTGGCGGCGTCCCTCTTTTGATCGTCGAGCTGATTCGCGGCCTACGAGCAGAGAATCGACTTCGGGTGGGTGACACGATTGAGTTGATTGGCGGCGCCGCCCCGTCGTCGCTCAAGGAACTCGTTCGACGTCGACTTGCTCCACTACCGGAGGACGTTCGCCGCCTGTGTGAAATGGCGGCCCTTCTTGGCGCGGAGGCCCGAATTGATGTCATCGGACCACTGCTCGAGGCCTCGCCGCTCGAGATGAACGAACTCGTGAGTTCTGCTGTCGCTGCCGATCTCCTGACCTCCACCCCGATAGCTCTTGCCTTCCGCCATGATCTCATCCGAGAGGCCGTGACAGATGCTGTTCCTCCCACTGTTCGAGCCTCGCTGCACCGGCAGATGGCGTCGCTGCACGCCGAACGCGGATCGCCGATCACGGCCGTCGCTGCGCACGCTGCCTTGGCCGCGGCCCTCGAGAACGACGAGCAGTTGGTTGCCTGGCTTCGCGAGGCCGCTGATGCCACGTCGATGCTCGAGCCGGAAACGTCGCTTCGGCTACTAGACCGAGCACTCGAGATTGGTCCTGCGGACATCGACGTCCGGTACGGCTTGCTCAGGGCCAAGGTCGAGGCGCTTACCAATTCCGGACATGTGCTTGAGGCGGCGTCACTATTGGATGCCGTGCTCGAAATGGATCCCGATCGGGCGGCGGACGCACTCCTGAGGCTTGCCGGACTGAAGCTGCTGTCCAACGACACCGTTGGTGCCAAAGGCGTGCTCGAACGAGGGCTCGCCCGCAATCCAAGTGAGCCGGTCAACTCTCGCTTGCATGCGCTCATGGGGTTGTGCTGCACAATCTTGCTCGACCGTGAGGGCGCAGAACATTGGTCTGGGGAGGCAGAACGGCTGGGCGTTGCTTGTGGTGATCTCGTGGCGAGGAGCATCGCCGCAGGAATGCTGGGGAGACTCCGGTGTCTCTCGTTCGATCCTGGAGCGCTTGCGGACAACCGTCGATCGGTGGAGCTGGCCAACGCCGATCCCACAGGACAAGCCCACGGCTACGAGCCGTATTCGTTTCTCGTTATGGCGGCGATCGACCTGGGGCTGCACGATGAAGCAGAGCAGTCGATCGCAGCTGGGCGAGCGGTTGCCGACCGTGTGCATACGCCCTGGGTCGAGCCGCTTTTGCAAGCGCTAGAGATGCTGATCTACTACCGCCGAGATCAGCGGTCTGAGGTCAAGGCAGTGACGGCAGAGATCCTTGATCGACGAACGTTGGTCGGAGCGGGAATGGTCGACGCGTGGGCCGAGACGATGCTTGCGTGTTGCGCGCTGCGCGATGGCGACGTCGAGTCGGCCCGGAGCTTGATTGCGGCCGCCAAAGCCGAAGATGCTCCAAACACACTCGGTGAAGATTTTGGCGTCTGCGTCGATGCACAGCTGCTTGCCATTGACGGTGACGTAGTCGCTGGGTTTGATCACGTCGCAGGCGCATGGGAAATCTGCGATCTCATCGGTGCCAAGATCTGGTTTCAAGTGATGGCAAGTACTGCGGTGCGGCTTGGCCTCGCAGTTGGCGAACGAGATCGTGTCGAGACAATGGTTCGCGATTGCGAGTGGATCTACCACCAAACGGCAGCGCCGATCCACCTGGCGTTGGCAACGAGAGTTCGAGCCTTGTTCGACAACGACATCGATCAGATGCGTCGGTCTGTTGAGATGTACCGGGCGACCGACTGGGTTTTGGAGACTGCAGACGCCGAGGCTGAGCTTGCGGCGATGGAAGCTGGTAAGCCGCTGCCGGTGAGCTTTCTTCCGTAGTTCCGGATTTGCCGGGAGTCGTCTGACCGTCACGTGTGCCCAAGATGGCGTGTCGCGGGGTGTCACGGTGGTGACGCGCCCCTCCGTTCATCGTTGCTCTCCTACAACTCAGGAGGGCCACACCATGAACAAGAAGGCTGCACAGAAGACGGATGAGGCAGACGAGACTGCACGCGATGAACATCGCGGCGAGCAGCCTCGCGGAGACAAGAAGGTCGATCCGAATGAACTCGATCGGGGTGTCGGGGTTCCAAACGGATCCGATGACCCAGCGGACGATCGCAATGATGATCCGGCCGACCTTCTCGAAGAACATGCGGGTGATGCGGTCAGCCCGCCGAATGGCGGCGCTGTGCCGAGCGACGACGAACTCACTGATCGCTTCGGTGGCGGAGTAGACGAGGAAGACGTACAAGATCTGCTGACCCCCGACTACGGCGTCGATCAGAGTCTGACTGATGGTCTCGAACAAAATGGTGGGCCGATCCACAATTGGGATGACGTCGATGGAGCCCCAGGCGGCGTCGAGCCCAACGTCGAACACAGCGACAGCTCACCCTTGACGGAAGAGGGCTACGCAGAGGGGAGCGAGAGGCTGACCGATCTCGTCATCAAGCTGGGCGAGCTGGCGCAAGAAGATGGCGAGTGGAGCCAGGAAGAGCGTGAAAGCTTCAATGAAGCGCGCACGGCCCTCGACAACTTCGAAAAGAAGCACAACCCAGACAACGTGTGGGTTCTGGAACGCGGTGGCGATCAGAAGACCAACCTGCGGGACGACAACAAAACCGGCGAGGGTTTCGTCGATTTCGCGACGCCGCCTATCAAGGGTGAAGAGATCTACAGGAACTACGCAACCGGCGACCTGAGTGACAAGGAGAATCTGCCGGATGGCGCCCACACCGTCGACGGGCGCTCGACCATCGAAGATCAAGAAGGCACTCGGAAGCCCGACCCAGAGTTCTGGAGCAATGTAGGTGATGTGCTGTCTCGCGATGACAAGGCCGACACCAGTGGTGATGCCTCAACCACTGGTGGGGCTGACCCTTCGGTCGAGCTGGGTAGCTCCGACATGGAGGCCGAAGAAGAGGAACGCCGCCGGTTGGAACAGCAAGAGCGCGACGAGGAACGTACGGGCAATCGCGACTCGGGCGGCGACGGCATGCCGTACTACGACCAGGGATACGAGTCCGCTTCTGAAGCGGGCCGCCGCGGTGCAAACGGTGGCTACGGCAACGACAGCTACTCCGAACAAGACCAGCACAGCGAAACGAGCGAGGACCAAGACGACAACAGTCTCGAGCATGACCCCGATGGTGAGCCGACCGGCGAAGAGAACGCGGCGACCGCCGAGTGGCTTCGAGGCCAAGGGCTTGGAGAACTCGTCGACAAGGTCGACTACGGAACCTCAGGTGCGATCGACCCTGGAACGGGAGAAAGCGATGTCGACGACACCGGTGGGAATGAGATCGACGACGCTGATGGTGTTTCGAACCCCGGTGGCGCTGACGGCGGTAGTGGACCGAAGGGTGGCGGCAAGAAGCCTGGGCCTGGCCATGCCAACGGGCCAGACTATGGACCTGACGACGACCGCACCTACGAAGGCGAGACGCGTAACCCAGCAGACGAGGTCGTCGGGGTTTCACACGACACGCTCGATGGCGACTTCACCGACGACGACCCCATGGTGCTCGACCCCGCTGACCTCCAGCAGGGGCCACCGACGGTTGTTGGCTACGACGACCCTCAACGCGACGATGCATCCGACGAAGCTGACGACGCCAACGATGAGCCGGTGAAGGGCGACGTTGAGGAACGCACCAAGAGTCGTCCAGAGCAGTTGGAGAACGACGCGGAACACCTTGCTGATGGCGAGGCCGAACTGCAGTCGATTGCAGGCAAGGGCGAAGAGTCGCAGGGCTACGACCAAGGAGCGACTGTTTCCAACGGCAAGACGGATCCAGCCGATGCGCGTTCTGGCGATGGCAGCGAGGACTTCTTGCGTGAGAACGCCGGCGACGAGGCGGGTCAACGACCCATTGGCGATGATGGTCTCGGAGGGGCGACGACGAGTGGCCCTACCGACGATCAGATCTCCGAAGAGTTTGGCGAACACCAGTCCGCAGAGACGGGACTTGGTCGTGATCCGGACGCCGATCAGGAACGGGTTGACGAGCTTCTCGACCCGGACGTTCCGACCTCGGGAGATGGATCGGAATGGGATTCAGGGCTGAAGGGCTTTGAGGACGGGCCGGTCGACACATCTGCCGGGGCGGCCCCCGGTCCATCGATGAACGACATCTCATCGGGATCAGGATCGCGGGGACTCGACCGCTGGGAGGCAAACCAAAAGTACGAGCAAAGCGACAAGACACCGGACGACTACCAAGATCTGCAATCCGAACATGCGGCGATCGACGAGGAGTACCCGGTACAAACTGCGATCGACGAATCACGCGGCTCAAATCAAGGTGCCCCGGCGATGCCCGATCCGCCGCCGGCCAAGCCACCGGCGGCAACACCGCCAAGTCCGCAGGATCAAACTGACCTCAACGACTGGATCAGCACGACAGGCGGCGAGATCTTCCACAAGGGAGAACATGGTGGTCTCGACCGCCCCTTTGACGACCAGACGGCTGCGCCAAACACGACAGACGCGCAAATCATCGACGACCAGAGTCAGCAATCCAAAGAGACGGTGACCGTTGTGGACGACACAGGCGAGTCATCGGAAGTGCCGGTCAACCATCAGTCGAGCGATGGACTTGGCCGCGTTACCTATGGACATGACGAAGACGGCCAGTTCTGGGCGATCGACGAGAACAACAACGCGTACCCGATCGACCGAGAGGACATTCCCGACGGGCGCGCGATCAAGGATCTGGACGGAGTCTTTGTCGAGGACGACACGAATGACTCGTCAACTGACAAAACGGAGTCTGACGAGACGGATAGCGACGAGACCGATAGTGACGAGACAGATACCGACACAACGGACAACGACACAACGGACAACGACACGACGCAAGACGGGAGCGAGAAAGAACGTGGCGCTGACGACGCCGGTCAGCCCGATCCAGAGAACTACGAAGACGCCGAGATCGTGCGCGCTCGTGAGCAGCAAGAGGCCATCAGGCGTCGCGTAGGCGACGACGATGACGTCGACGTGTTCGATCGAACGAGCGGTGCCGGCAACGATGTCGATCCCAACGAACATGACGCAGTCGATGACAGCGGTGGGAATGAGGTCGACAACGCTGATGGTATTTCGAACCCTGGTGGTGCCGATGGTGGAAGCGGACCGAAGGGTGACGGCAAGAAGCCTGGTCCTGGGCAACGAAACGAACCAGACTACGGACCCGACGGCGACCAAACCTACGAAGGTCGGGAACGATCGCCTGGCGAGGAAGTTGTCGGGGTTTCGCACGGGACGCTCGATGGCGACTTCACCGATGACGATGCCATGAGTCTCGACCCAGAGACCATTCACACCGGTCCTCCTCAGGTCGTTGAAGACTGGACATCTAGCGATGCTGATCCTCCCCGGGTCGTTGAAGACGGCGATATTGACCCTCACCAGTTTGATGACGCCGAGGAAACCGATTATGTGGGTGGGGCCGGCAAGACCGAAGGCGTCAAGGTCGATGGTGGTGGCAAGGAAACCAGCACCGCGGAAGCGCCGCTGCCGCCCGTCAACCCGAAGGTGAAGGAACCCGCTGACGATCCAGCGGAAGGCGTCGACAACGGGGAATTCGTCTGGGTTGATGAGACAACGCCAACAGAGAAGTCAGCGGTCGACGGAACGCCAAGAGCCGACGATCACCAGGATGTACCGGAGGCAGCAAGGCAACCGGACAAGAACGCTGAGCCGGAGCAGTCAGAGTCAGAGAAGGCAGAGTCAGAGAAGGCAGCCACGTCCGAAAAGGTCGTGGAAGACAAGGCCATCGATGTTGACTACGGCAAGCCAGCGCCCAAAGAGAGCCCGGATGAACTTGGCAAAGGCGACGCCGTTGTTGATGTGGCGGACACCAAGGCCGATGAGCCGTCCGACAAGCTACTCGCCGACATGTCCGCCAAGGCTGACCTCGGCGCACCTCCTGATCCGATGGAAGAGCCGGAGACGTTCGTGCAGGTCGTCGAGGTTGCCGACGTCGGGGTGGTCGACGACTCGGTTGAGGAGTTGCTGACGGACTGAACGCTTCGTCGAACCTGCACTCATCCGGCTGGCTCCATGATCCTTGCGGTCGTGGGGCCGGCTGGAGGCCAGCCGAGCGCACGACCGGTCACCTGCGCCGTAGCGTGGTGGCATGAGTGTCGGAGCTTCAGCGGAACGGAACTGGTCGTTCCTGCGCGAGCCGTTCTGGCTGTTCTCTCACGTGTTCGCCGCCAGTGTGATCGGCCTCTTTCTTTTCTTCTGTTTCGGCTGGCAGCTGCCGAGGCACTTCGACAAGATCGACCAGAACGAGATCATCGAGGCTCGTGCCCTCGGCGAATCCATCGACCTGAGCGCTGCGCTCGAGCGCCCGACGGACGAACTCGACTTCACCTATGTGTCGACCGCCGGTGAGTTTGTCGAGCCGTGGCTCATCAACGTGGCTAATCGCAGCCAAAGCGGTCAGGCCGGTGACTGGTTGGTCGGGCTGTACGAAAGCAGCGACGGCCAGCTCATTCTGGTGAACCGAGGCTTTATTACTCGCGACGGTGAGCCGGCCGATGTCGCCGACGGCGACATCACCGGATGGCTCCGTGAGTCGCGTGTGCGTGAAGGTTTCGGGGCAACCGACAACGGCACGAGCGAACGGGTGCCTCGACTCGACGTCGCGGCCATCGAATCTCGCTTCGCTGAGCTGCTCGATACCGAATTTGAGGGGCGCTCGTTAGCCCCGCTCTGGCTGCAGCTCGAGGGGCCTGGTCCAGCGGGTTCATTCCCAGAGCCGGTGCCTCTTCCGGCCCTGAATAGTGGGCCCCATTTGTCTTACGCCGTGCAGTGGTTCATCTTCGCCGCGCTGGGCCTGATCGTGTACGGATTGGTCCTGCGAAAACGGGCAGGGGAGCGTTCCCAGGTGTCCACTAGTCTCTAGCCCGTGCCAATCGACTCAAGTCCTGCCCTGCTCTCGATGCTCGGACTCCGTCTTAAGGGGTTCGCCGAGTCTCAGGTCGTTGCCGACCTCGTCGGCCTCGACGTTGACACGGTGACGGCCGAGCTCACGAAGGCAGCTGAATCTGAATTCGCGTCCTACCGAGACGGTCGTCGCACCGGCTGGACCCTGATGCCTGCTGGTCGCACCGAGATCGAACGTCTGGCATCTGAAGAACTCGATGCCGCCGGGTGTCGCGAGGTGGCGCAGTCGGCCTATGACCGGTTCCTCGCACTCAACCAGCGCATGCTGCAAACCTGTACGAACTGGCAGGTGAAGGACGTCGAAGCAAACCTTCTCAACGATCACACCGATGCGGAATACGACGCAGGTGTGATTGCCGACTTAGCTGATCTCGATGCCGCCGTGCAGCCGCTTTGCAATGAGCTCGCTGATCAGCTGAGCCGCTTCTCGATCTACGCCCCTCGCTTCACCGCCGCACTCGACAAGGTGAGGGCCGGCGACACCAAGTGGTTCACCGGACCCATCATCGAATCGCACCACACGGTGTGGTTTGAGTTCCACGAAGACCTGCTCGCAACTCTCGGTATCGACCGAGCCACTGAAGGAAGCCACTAATGGCAGCGATCAATCCTCCCCGCTTTGGCCCTGTGCTGACGGCCATGGTCACGCCGTTCGACGCTGACGGAAAGCTCGACCTCGACGGTGCGGCCAACCTGGCCCAATTCCTCGTCGCCCACGGCAATGACGGCGTTGTTGTTGCCGGCACAACGGGCGAGTCGGCCACGCTCACCCACGACGAGCAGATTGCACTGATCGAAGCCGTGCGGGCTGCGGTTCCAGACGCGTCACTTGTTGCTGGCGCCGGCAGTAATGACACGCGGGCCGCCGTTGAGTTGACCCAGCGAGCCACCGCAGCAGGCGCAGACGGCATCTTGCAGGTCACGCCCTATTACAACCGTCCTTCCCAAGCCGGCATCGAGGCCCACTTCCGAGCCACGGCCGCCGCAACAGACTTGCCCGTGGTTGTCTACGACATCCCTGTGCGTACCGGCCGCAAGATCGCAACCGACACGCTGCTCTCGCTGCTTGAGGTCGACAACATCGTCGCCATCAAAGACGCCGCTGGCGATCCGTCAGAAACGGCCTCGTTGATGGCTCGGGCTCCTGAGGGAACCGATCTCTACTCTGGCGACGACAGCCTCACGCTGCCGTTCCTCTCTGTCGGTGGCAATGGCGTCATCGGCGTCGCCACCCACTGGGCCGGCGTTGAATTCAGCGAAATGATCTCGGCCTACGTGAAGGGTGACGTCGCTGATGCGGTGCGCCTCAACCAAAAGCTGATTCCGTCCTACGACTACGAAACCGGCGACGACGCTCCGAACCCGGTTCCATCAAAGGTGATGATGAACCTCCTCGGTGTCCCTGTCGGCGAATGCCGCCCTCCCATGGGCTATGCCCCTCCAGACCTCGAAGACCGGGCCCGCGCTGTGCTGGCCGGTCTTGACCGCCAGGCCGAGATCGGCCAGGCGAACTGATGGCAGACACCAAAAAGGACAACAAGCAAAAACGAAGCGACGTGCCCGTACGGGTGGTCTTTCTCGGCGGTCTCGGTGAGATCGGCCGCAATTGCGCCGCCATCGAAGTGGGCGACGAAATCATGCTCATCGACTGCGGACTCATGTTCCCAGACGACGACATGGCTGGCGTCGACCTGGTGCTGCCCGACTTCACCTATCTGCGTGAAAACAAGGAACGGGTTATCGGGGTTGTGGCCACGCACGGCCACGAAGACCACATTGGTGCGCTGAGCTTTCTTCTCGAAGAGATGCCGCTGCAGATCGTCGGATCACCGCTCACGCTTGGCCTCGCCCGCAACCGCATCGAAGAAAAAGGCCTACTCGGCCAGGCCAAGTTCATCGAGGTCAGCGACAACGACCGCATCCAGGTCGGCAACTTCGACATGGAGTTTTTCCCTGTCACCCACTCGGTGCCCCACGGTTTTGCCACGGCGTTCCACACGCCCCAGGGTGTCATCCTCCATAGCGGCGACTTCAAGCTCGACATGACGCCAGTCGACGGCCGTCTCACCGACCTCGCCGGTATCGGGCACCTCGCAAAGGACGACGGTGTCCGACTGTTCCTCTGCGACTCAACCAACGCCATCGAAGAGGGCTTCTCCGCATCAGAGACCTCGATCGGTCAGTCGATCCACGATCTCTTCAAAGCAAAGGAAGGCCACCGGATCGTGGTGGCATGCTTTGCCAGCCACATCCACCGCGTGCAGCAGATCGCAGACGCCGCCATCGACAACGGGCGGACCGTCGCGACGCTCGGCCGTTCGATGAACAAGAACGTTCACCTTGCCCGTCAGATGGGTTTGCTCACGATTCCAGACACGCATCTGCGCAACATCGAGAACGTCGATGACATCCCAGACGAAGAACTCTGCATCATCTCGACGGGCTCGCAGGGTGAGCCCATGTCGGCGCTCGCCCGCATGGCCACTGGCGACAACAAGTGGCTCAAGATTCAGGAGGGCGACGTCATCATCCTGTCGTCGCACCCCATTCCCGGCAACGAATCAAGCGTCACTCGGGTGATCGACGGCCTGCTGCGTCGTGGTGCTGAAGTGATCGACTCGAAGACCCACGACGTGCACGCCACCGGACACGCAAAGTCTGAAGAGCTCAAGGTGCTGCACTCAATTGTGCAGCCCGAGTGGTTCGTGCCGGTGCACGGCGAGTACCGCCACATGACTGAGCACGCCCGCATCGCCACTCGCATGGGCACCGCGGCCGATCACATCACGGTGTGCCAAGACGGCGAATCAGTCGTACTCGACGCCAACGGTCTACGACGTGGTGGCGACGTGCCTGCCGAGTACATCTACGTCGATGGCAAGCTCGGCGACCTCGACGAGAGCGTGCTCGGCGAGCGCCGCACGCTCGGCACAGACGGATTCGTGTCTGTTGTTGTGCCGCTGGCAATCGAGGGGCCAAACGCAGAACTTTTGCGGCTTCCCGAGATCATCAGCCGAGGCTGGGTGCACGGCGAAGAAGGCGATCAACTCCGCAAGGACGCGGCACACGAGGTGCGCGACGGCATCGAAGCAGCCTTGTCTGACGGCAAGCGCACTCGTCAAGAGTTGGAGCGAGTCGCCCGCCGCATTCTTGGTCGGTTTGTGAACAACCGCACTCGCCTTCGGCCCATGATCGTTCCCGTGGTGCTCGGAGCCCACGAAGGCGCGGACGAGGCGTAGCGAGCTCGGCTCGCTTCGTTGGCCCGACTTCGGCCGGTTGTGCTGCCCCGCATCGGGGCAGCCCTCTCGCCGGAAGCACAAAACAACGCAAACAACACGGGCACGCCATCGACGTGGTCAGTCCGCTGTGTCGCCTGCCTTGCACAATGCCGCCCGGATTGATGAGGGACTTCGCAGCACCCCCAACACCTAAGGTGAGATCTTGCCACGCCACGTGGCAGCTGACAAGGAGATTCTCCTTGCCAACTCATGAACTTCGAGCTGCTCAGCCGCTTTGGTTCGGTTGTGCCCCGGCAGAGCGCGGGCATGCCCTCCCGCACTGTGGCGGGGTGACCTGTTAGAGTGACGGCACTGTGGCTACAACGAATCGGACCTCCCGGTCCGGTCGAGGGGCTTCGGGCGGTCGATCGGCATCTCGTTCAACGCGTGCGTCAAGCACTCGGGGGACTGCCGCTCAGCGTCGCGCCCGCAAGCAACGTGAGGCACGCGGTCTTGCTTTGATCGCGCTCGGACTCATCCTCGGCCTGGCTATGTACACCGGAGCGACCGGATCCATCGGATCCTGGCTCGCCCACGCAATTGGCGCCGTCGTCGGACGGATGCGGCTGCTCGTACCCGCTGCGGCGGTGTGGGCTGGCTGGCATCTGTTGCGAACGCCGCCGGGCAAGAAGCCCAAGAAGAACAGCAAACGCAAGAACGTTCGGCCGCTCAGCGAGACAGTCGGTTGGGCTGTGTTGGCGCTGTCGATCTTCGCCGTGCTCGACCTCTTTGGCGGCCGACCAGGGTGGGGTGCCTCTGCGGAGCGCCTTTCCAAGGCCGGCGGTTGGCTTGGTGTGTGGGTCGGCGGAAGCTTCGAGAGCTGGTTCGGCTTTTGGGGCGAGATCGTTCTGACCATTGCCATGGTCATGATCGGCCTCGTGCTGGTCACCGGCCTGTCAACAGGATCTGCCGTCGATGTGATCTCGGTTGGATTCGAACGAGTCGGCGATGGCTTCCACGGTCTGTTGATGCGCCTTGGCCTGAGCCGAGAGCTTGATGACGAGCCAAAGAAAGCGAAAGCCAAGAAGGGCTCGTCGATGCTCGATCTCGAGTATCCGGACGATCTCACGATCGCCGCGCCCAGTGGTCCAGACGACAGCGAAGTCTTCGATCACGAGACCTACATCGATCTTCGTGGTGGCGGAGAGAGTCCCGAGCCCGCTCTCGAGCCAGAGCTCGCACCAGACGATGAGCCCGCCGTTGATCCGGGCGGTTGGGACGCTCCAGCACCAGAGCCCGTCATCGAGATTCCTCAGGTCGCCACCGTTGAGGGCATGACACTTGCTGCTCCTCAGCCGGCCGGCGGTCAGTGGACGCTCCCCACGATGGAGTTTCTCGAGCGAAGCGAAGGTCAAGACGTTGACCGAGCCAGCGTCGAGCGCACTGGACGTCAGCTTGAGCACGCACTCGCCGAGCACGGGGTTGAAACCCGACTGATCGGTGTTGTTGTTGGCCCAACGGTCAGCCGGTTCGAGCTCGAGCTCGGACCCGGCGTGAAGGTCAACCGCGTCACCAGCCTCCACAAGGACATTGCGTACGCAATGGCGACTCCAGACGTGCGCATCTTGGCGCCGATTCCTGGCAAGCAGGCCATCGGTGTTGAGGTTCCGAACGTCCGTCGCCAGATGATCACCGTCGGCGACTTGCTCGGCTCAGAAGAGGCCATCAACGCAACTCATCCACTCGAGGTTGCGCTCGGCCGAGACATCACGGGCAAGACCGTGATGGCCAACCTGGCCAAGATGCCTCACTTGCTCGTTGCTGGTCAGACCGGCTCCGGTAAGTCGAGCTGTATCAACTCGATGCTCACGTCGCTGCTCATGCGTACGACTCCCGAGCAGGTCCGCCTCATCTTGGTCGACCCCAAGCGAGTCGAGCTCACGCAATACGAGAACCTGCCGCACCTTCTCACCGAGGTCGTCACCGATCCGAAGAAGGCAGCCAACGCGTTGTCGTGGGGTGTCCGCGAGATGGAGCGTCGCTACGACGCCCTGTCTGACGTCGGCGTACGCGATATTGATGGCTACAACAAGGCCGTCGACGAGGGCCGCCTCGATCCGATCGTTGGCAACGACGGCGAGACGACTGAGCGTGAACGACTCAGCTACATCGTGATCATTCTCGACGAGCTTGCCGACCTCATGATGGTTGCGGCACGCGACGTTGAGGAGTCGATCTGTCGTATCGCTCAGAAGGCACGAGCCGTCGGCATTCACCTGGTGATTGCGACCCAGCGACCGTCGACCAACGTGATCACCGGCCTTATCAAGGCGAACGTTCCAGCTCGTCTTGCCTTTGCCGTGTCGAGCCTTACCGACTCCCGAGTCGTGCTCGATCAGCCGGGCGCCGAGCGCCTTGTTGGCCGCGGCGACGGCTTGTTGCTCGACGGTTCGACCAGCACAGCTGCCCGTTTCCAAGGTGCGTGGGTGACCGAAGAGGAAGTCTCGACGCTCGTCGAGCACTGGCGAACCCAGGCTCCAGATGTCGTGTTCGACAGCAGGGTGCAGGGCGAAGAAGTCTCCCAGGCCGCTGCCGCACTGCCCGGTGGTACCACCGGTGACGACAACGATGATGAGCTTGTGTTGCAGGCCATCGAGCTCGTCGTGCGCTCGCAGCTCGGTTCGACCTCGATGCTCCAGCGCAAGCTGCGGGTCGGCTTCGCTCGTGCCGGCCGCCTCATGGACATCATGGAAGAGCGTGGAGTCGTCGGACCATCCGTTGGTTCGAAGGCCCGCGACGTGTTGATGACACCAGAGGATCTCGACGCTGGTCGTTGGCCTGCCGGTATGCGTGGGGGAGCCGCGGCTGCCCCGGCCGCCGCCCCGGCTCCGGCCCCTCAGCCAGCGCCTGCTCCCGAACCAGCCCCGGCACCGATTGTTTCGGCGTCGGCTCCGCAACAACGTCCGCCGATGAGCGACGAGTCATATGCACTCGACACCGGCACGTCTGCGGTTGCGTTGAAGGATCCGTCTGGCGAGTTCGAGTTGGCCAACGAGGTGTACGACGACGTCGACGGCGAGTTTGCCACCGACGATTTCGACCCGGCCCTCGCTCCACCACCCGGCTACCGCTCACCCGACTAACCGAGTCTCTCCCCA
This sequence comes from uncultured Acidimicrobiales bacterium, assembly GCA_938009905.1. GTDB lineage: Bacteria > Actinomycetota > Acidimicrobiia > Acidimicrobiales > SZUA-35 > CALEWY01. The sequence goes on from CALLGK010000291.1 coordinate 14,807, forward strand.
GAACTGGCACCGATCTGCGCACACGCCGCGCCGATTCGGTGCCAGTTCGCGTTTTGGGCGGAGGGCGATGGGGAACTGGCACGGTTTTGTCCGCACGCCGTGCGGGTTTGGTGCCAGTTCGGGGTGAGCGGGGCCGGTAGCATCGGGCCGTGCTTCCTGGCCTCGTAGCAACGCTCATCGGCATCGCCGTCTTGTCGAAGGCGGCAGACGAGTTTGTCGACGGCGCAGCCGGCATCGCGAAGGTGCTCAAGGTGTCGCCGATTGTGATCGGCGCCGTCATTGTCGGGTTCGGCACCAGTGCCCCCGAGATGATCGTGTCAGGCATCGCGGCCACCCAGGGCGACGACGACTTGGGCATCGGCAACATCATCGGGTCAAACATCGCCAATCTGTCGCTGATTCTCGGCGCCGCAGCCCTCCTGTTGCCGCTCAAGATCGACTCGTCTGTCCTTCGACGAGAGGCGCCGCTGGCCACCGCCGGTGCGATCATGTTTGCGCTGCTCCTTCGGGGTGGCATTCAGCAAAGTGAGGGCCTCGTCCTCCTGCTGTTCATGGTGGTCGGGCTGTACCTGCTCATGAGCCAGACCGGCCCGAACCTGCCGCTGGTGCAAGAGGTCGACGACGATATCGAAACGCCCTCCTCGCTCGGATCGGCAGGTGTCCGCACGCTCATCGGCCTCGTCGGCACCGTCGGTGGCGCCTACGTGTTGGTATGGGGTGCCACCACGGTCGCATCAGAGCTCGGACTGAACGACGGCTTCGTCGGCGTCACGCTCGTGGCGATCGGAACCTCGCTGCCAGAACTCGTCACGGCCGTGGCCGCAGCGAAGGCAGGCCACGACGAGCTCATCGTCGGCAACCTGCTCGGTAGCAATCTCTTCAACTCGCTTGCCGTCGGCGCAGTGGTCGGCATCCTCGGCGACGGAACGGTCGACGATCCGTCGCTCGTCGGCAGCGATCTTGTCGCCATGCTCGTGGTGTGCATCGGTGTCTTTGCCTTGATGGTCTCCCGCCGTGTGATCAAGCGGCCGGAAGGCATCATTCTTCTTGCCGTGTTCTTCGGGTTCCTGGTGATGACCTACCTGGGAGAGACAAGCGAGCCAGAGGCGCTGACCTCGCTCATTGGCGCTCTGCGCTGATCGCAGCGTCGAGGTGCTGGCCGCAGGGGCGCTGACCTCGACGGGACACCACAAACCTGTGCCAGTACCGTGACCGACCATGGCTGAGAACGCAACAACGCTTGCCACCGGACTTGAGTTTCCCGAGGGTCCAATCTGGCTGTCCGACGGTTCGGTGATCTTGGTCGAGATCAAACGAGGCACGCTCACCCGTGTGGATACCGAGGGGGCGGTCGACGTCGTTGCCGACTGTGGCGGCGGGCCAAACGGTGCCGCCATCGGTCCGGATGGTCTTGTCTACGTCTGCAACAACGGCGGGTTCGAGTGGTCCGAAGTCAACGGCCTCACGATTCCTGGCGAGCAACCAGCCGACTACGCAGGCGGCTCGATCCAGCGGGTCAACATCGACACCGGCGAGGTCGAAGACCTCTACACGCACGTGGGTGACCATCGCCTCTGCGGGCCAAACGATCTTGTCTTCGACACCACCGGCGGGTTCTGGTTCACCGACCATGGCAAGAATCGAGCTCGCACTCGCGACCGGGGCGGTCTCTACTACGCCAAGGCCGATGGCAGTGAGGTTCGTGAGGTTGTCCACCCCCTGATGGCGCCGAACGGCGTCGGTCTCTCGCCAGACGAAGATGTCCTCTACGTGGCCGAAACGCACGAGGGTCGGCTGTATCGATGGAGCTTGTCCGGACCGGGCGAGATTGCCGGCTATTTCGGGCCGGGACATCGGGGCGAGCTTCTCGCCGATCCGGAGGGCGGTCCGCTTTTCGATTCGCTGGCGGTCGATGCTGCGGGCAACGTGTGCGTGGCCACCATCCGCAACGGCGGCATCACCGTGGTGGCGCCAGATGGCAACTACCACCACGTGCCCTTTGCCGACCCACTCACCACCAATATCTGCTTTGGCGGCCCCAACCTGCAGACGGCGTTTGTCACGCTCTCGGGAACCGGGCAGCTCGTGAGCCAACCGTGGGAGACACCGGGCTTGGAGCTGGCATTCAACCGATGAGCCGTCGCGCCCCTGAGCGGGCCATCGCGAGAGGGCAAGGTCGCCCGTGGCTGGCGCTGGCGATTGCCGGAGCGGTGTTTGTTCTTGCCGGAGCGCTATTCGTTGTCGCCAGCCTGGTCAGCCCGGCAGCGGCCCACAGCTCGCTGATCACGAGTTCGCCGACGCCAGGTCAGACCGTGGGTGGCGAGCTCCAATCGATCGACCTTGTGTTCGACGCAGGAGTAGAAGACGTCGAGGCCACCTTCGAGGCGCCAGGCGGCGAGTTTCTCGACATTGAGATCGACCAACCGGCGAAGAACTGGTTGCGTCTGAAGATCGCGACGCCGGAGCAAGAAGGGCAATACATCGTTCGGTTCTCCTTCTTGTCAGAAGACGGCGATCCCGTTGAGTCGGCCTATGCCTTTAGCTACGAGGCCGCGGCCCCAGAGGCCATCGCTATCCCCGAGTCGACTGCGGTGTCGAGCACAGACGGCGACCGCTCGCCTTCGTTGGGTGCTCTGGTGAACATGGCGCTTGCCGTAGGCGTACTGCTTCTTGCCGCACTGTTGGTGATGAGGATGCGACAGTTGCGGGCTGCTCGCACCGTCGAGGGCGACGGGCCCTAGCCTGAGCAGTCGATGACACGGATTCGCTCGTGACCGAGCCAACGCGAACCTACTGGGTCGAAACCCTCGGGTGCCCGAAGAACCAGGTCGACTCCGACAAGCTCGTTGGCACCATGCTGGCCGACGGGCTCGCCCCTGCCGACTCTGTCGACGACGCAGACGTCGTCGTGGTCAATACGTGCGCCTTCATCGACGAGGCCAGGCAAGAGTCGGTCGACACGATCCTTGCTCTCGACGAGCAGCGCCGTGACGGGGCCGAACTGGTGGTCACCGGCTGCCTAGCAGAACGCCACGGATCAGAACTGGCCGAGCTGCTGCCAGAAGTCGACAAGGTCGCTGGGTTCGGCGTACCGGTGTCGATCGGCCTGAAGCCAACGGCGCAAGAACTCACCCCAAGCCTCGATCTGCTCGAACTGCCACGCCCGCCCGCAACGGCTCCGTGGGCCTACGTGAAGGTGGCAGAAGGTTGCGACCGCAACTGCGGCTTCTGTGCCATCCCGAGCTTCCGGGGTAAGCAGCGATCGCGCACGATGGACTCGATCCTCGCCGAGGTCGACCAGCTCGGAGCGAAAGAGATCGTGCTCGTGGCCCAAGACCTGGCCGCCTATGGGCGAGACCAGGGCGTTGGTGAACGATCCATCGTTCCGCTCGTGAAGCGGGTGGCTGCTGAGGTTGATCGAGTCCGGCTGCTCTACCTCTACCCATCTGATCTCACAGATGAGCTCATCGACACGATCTGCGGCACTGGCACCCCGTATTTCGACCTCTCGCTTCAGCACGTGTCGCGGCCGCTCATGCGGGCGATGCGACGCTGGGGTGATGGCGATCGCTTCCTCGAACGAATCGCGGCGATCAGAGATCGCGAGCCAGAGGCTGCGTTCCGATCGAACTTCATCGTGGGCTACCCAGGCGAAACCGAAGACGATCACGACCAGTTGCTCTCCTTCGTGGAAGAAGCCGAGGTCGACTGGTGCGGCTTCTTCGCGTACTCCAAAGAAGAGGGCACCTACGGCGCCACCCTCGATGGTGAGGTGCCACGCAGCCTCATTGATGAACGTCTCGCTGAGCTCCGCGAACTGCAAGACAACATCACCGCCAACCGCCGCGACGATCTGATCGGCACAGCGATCGAGGTGTTGGTCGACGCCCCGGGTGTCGGACGCTCACATCGTGAGGCTCCCGAGATCGACGGCATCGTGCAGGTGCCAACCGAGCTGGCCGTTGGTGGCTTTCATCAGGTTGACGTTGTCAACGCTGAGGGTCCTGATCTCATCGCCGTCAGCCCGACCAGCTCTGAGGCGACGTCGTCGTGAACTCCGAGGTCGATGCCGTTCCCAAGATGGATCTCATCGGCAGCTCGCGATACGCGCTCGCGGCAAACGGTCTGACGATCGCACGGTTGTTGCTCGCACCAGTGCTGGCTCTTCTGATCCTTGATCGCAACCCGTGGTGGGTCACCTTCTGGCTTGGATGGGCGCTCGGTGCCACCGACTTGTTCGATGGCAAGTTGGCCCGGCAGGCCACCCCGACAAAGTTCGGCGCCTTCTTCGATCCGCTTGCCGACAAAGCAGTTGTGTTGCTCGCCGGGTTCGCGCTCGTGACCCATCGATCCCACTGGCTCATCCCGATGGTGCTCATTGCGATACGCGAAGTCGGCATTCAGCTCTACCGCAGCTATTGGAGCAGGCGCGGCCTAGCGATCCCTGCTCGCACCTCGGCCAAGTACAAGACGTTTATCCAGGGCCTCGCGCTGGCCGCGGCCATGTGTCCGGCGCTCGACGGTGCGCTTTGGATCGCCGACGTGCTGCTGTGGGTGGCAGTGGCCTTCACCCTCGTCACGGGAGCGCAGTACATCCTTGACGGGCAGGGCGCGCTACGCACAACAGGGAGTCGTTGATGAACGTCGAAGTGGTAGCGATCGGTACCGAGCTGCTTCTCGGCCAGATCATCGACACCAACTCGAGCTGGATCGGCCAAGAGCTCGCCGCTGCCGGGCTCAACTCGCACTTTCAAACCAAGGTCGGCGACAACCCCGACCGAATCCGCACAGTGCTGCGCCAAGCGATTGAGCGGAGTGATGCGGTCATCTGCTGTGGCGGGCTCGGCCCCACCCAAGACGACATCACCCGCGACATGATTGCCGAGCTGATGGGCGTTGAGCTCGTCCATCACGACGACATCGCGGCCAAGATTCGTCACATGTTCGAGTCTCGTGGTCGCGAGATGCCAGAAATCAACCTGCGACAGGCGATGGTCCCGGTCGGCGGATCTGTGCTGGCAGAACAACCGGGAACGGCACCCGGCCTGCGCTGTCCTGTCACGGCAAGCGACGGCTCTGAACGCCTCCTCTACGCCGTCCCAGGCGTGCCATACGAGATGAAAGAGATGATGGTCGGCAGCGTCATCCCCGAGCTGCGTCGCTTGTCGGGCGACGAGTCGGTCATCAAGAGCCGAGTGATCCGCACCTGGGGCGCATCAGAATCTGGCCTCGCCGAAATCCTGGCCGATCGAATCGACGAACTCGATGCCGCTGGTAACCCGACGTTGGCCTTCCTGGCCAGCGGGGTCGAGGGGCTCAAGGTACGCATTACCGCGAAGGCTGCAGATGAGGCGGCAGTCGTTGCCATGCTCGATGCAGAACAGGCCGTGCTCGAGCCGCTCATCGGTCACGTCATATTCGGTTTCGACGACGACAACATGGAAGCGGTCGTGATTCGTGAGCTGCGCGAGCGGCAGCTCACGCTGGCGGTGGCCGAGTCGCTTACGGGCGGATACGTGGCCGGACGCTTGTGCGCGGTGCCGGGAGCGAGTGCGGTGTTCCGGGGCGGCGTCGTCGCCTATCACCCCGAGGTGAAGTTTGGATTGCTCGGCGTGCCGGAGGGGCCCGTCGTGAGCGAGGAAGCGGCCCTGGCAATGGCCGAAGGCGTTCGCCAGAAACTTGGCGCCGACATCGGACTTGCCACAACTGGTGTGGCCGGGCCAGACGAGTCAGAAGGCAAAAAGGTCGGAACGGTCTGCGTGGCGATCGCTCGGGCTGACAGCCAACGAGCGACGACGCTCACCTTGCCAGGAGATCGAGAGCGAATTCGTCAGTACTCCGCAATCAGCTTGCTCGACATGCTGCGTCGAGACGTGGTGGGCAACTAGCCGGCAAAGGCGACGAGGTGAGCCGCAGGTTCGACCCGGGGAAGCCGTGGAGGTGACCCCAACCAAGCGATTGCCGGCTGCGGGCGGGCCCGCCGGCCTCGCCGCAAAGCTCGTTTGAGCCTTGCGAACGAAGCGCGACGGATCCTTGCATCATGTTCGACTCGATGAATCGTCATGATGTGGTCCGGATGACTAAGAATCATGTTGGGGTCACCTCCTCACGGCGTACGAGTTACCAGGACGAGGTGAGTGTTACGGCATGGCGTCGGGCCGTCCAACGAATAACGCCAGCTACGAAGCAGGAAGGCCAAAAAGCACGAAAGCTGGTGCAGTTGCTCCCTCCAGCAACCCACCAGCTTCTGTGTCGACATCGGGCGATACCGCTTGCACTGACATCAGGATGTACTGCGGGTGTTGAGAAAACGTTGAACCGGAAGGGCTCCGGGACTCAACCTTCGCTAAGAGCCTCTAGAACACTGGGTGTTCGAGCCGTTGCGAGCTCAATCTCCCAGTGCAGGGCCGCAAGCTCGTCGGCGATCGCGATGGCTTCAGCGTGGTGCGACAGTGCCCGCTCGTGTTGGTCCTGCTGGCCGGCGAGTTCCATGAGCGCTAGGTGGGTTCGAAGGATCGCGGGCCGAGCGCCGAGGGCAACGTGTTGGTTCAGCGAGGTAGCGAGGTAGCGCTCGGCCACATCGAACTCGCCGAGCATCGTTGACAGCGCGCCAAGCGGGAGCGAGCCGAAGCCAAACACCAGCTGGCCGCAGTTCATCGCCACGATGCGATCTGCAGCGTCGCTGAGGTGTTCGCGGCAAACCCGGGCCGCCTCGACGTCGCCCAGGTGGCGGAGAAGCTCTGCGTAGTGCCACGGGGTCATGAACTGAAGTACGCCTTCACCACCCGAGGCAATCACCTCGGGGTCGTATGGCGCCACCAACTGCTGGGCCTCACCCAGATCGCCGCTCTGAGCGACGGCCAACGCAAGCGGTGTTGCGTAGGCCGGCCCCGGATAGCCAGCGACTTTTTCGCGAAGTGCTTGCACCACCGGATCGTTCATTCCGCGCTCGCGCAGCAGGAGCGCGAACTGGATGCCGAAGAGGTCGAGGACGGCCTCGCCAAAACGGGCGAAGCTGTCGAACGACTCTTGGAGAAGCCGTTCGGCCGAGGCAAAGTCGCCGGTGAGCAGTGCCCACGACGTCGGCAGCAAATTGGCTTCGATGGCGAGCCCGTCTTCTTCCGCAGACGCCGCAAGCTGCGAGATGTGGCTCGCTTGGTCATGGAACGCTTCGGCATCTCCGGCCTCGAGTGCCTGCATGGCCAGCGAACGCCTTGCGTTCACCTCGGGCTTCGCGAGCCCGGCAGCCTGAGCGGCCTGGATTGCCTCGTTGGCCAACTGCGCTCGCTGTTCCGAGGAGTATTCGCGATCAATCTCGAAGATCACTCGGTCGAGTGTGTGTGCTCGGAGAGCCGGATCGGAAAGGCGTCGCGTTTGCTCGATGCCGTCGGCCAACAGGGAGCGGCGGCGTTCGGGGTCAGCGTGCTCTCCAAACAAGACACCGCCGAGTTCTGTTGTCATGAATGCCCGATACGGGTGGTCAGCATCCATGCGTTCGAGGCATTGGGTGAACATGTCGATGGCCGGCCCAGACGGGCACCAGTAGCCGAGCCAGCCAGGGGCGCCGGGGAACCGACCCGTGATCTGCGTGGTGCCGGCGTAGACAAACGCAGCCACCGCCATCTCTTCGATGAGCCCTTTCGCAGACGCGATCTCGAACGCCTCGGGCACGACGCTATGCGTTCCGGAGAAGTTGTGGCTGTGCTTGTAGGTCTGCCCGAGGGCGATCAACAGATCGACGCGAAGCCGCTCGAAGTCGTTCGAGCCGTCTCCTCGCGGCGTGATTCGATCGAGGGTTTCGATACCGCTTCGTAGCAGCTCGCCCGCGCTGGCATGGTCGTGCAAGTCGGTGCTGGTCCTCGCCGCCTTGAGCGCGTAGTCGGCGCCAAGCTGACCGGTGTTGAAGCCCTGCAAGAAGTGATGTGCGAGGAGCTCTGGCGTCTCGCCTCGAGCCTCGTAGAAGTCGCCGAGCTGGGCATGAATGCGAGCCCGACGAGGGGCAGAGGTTGTGGTGATCAAGGCATCTTGCACAAGGGCGTGCGTGAACTGAAAGCGGTCGAAGGAATTCGGGTGGGCCTCGATGAGTCGGGCCGCGAGGGATCGCTCGACGATGTCGAGCACCTCGTCGTCTGCCTTGTCGCTCGCAGCTTCAAGCACCGCCGTCGTGAAGCCGTCACGACAGAGCGCGCCAAACACGAGAATGTCAGCGCCAATCTCGGGCAGTTGAGAAAGACGCTCGAAGATTGCATCGCGCAGCGTGGTTGAAAGCGGTTGATCGAGACCATGCCGGAGGAGCTCAGTGGCAAATAGTGGATTGCCCTGAGTTCGCTCGAGCACGGGCTGGATGGCCTCCAACGACACATCATCGCCTCGCAGGTCGCGGTGAAGGTCGCGAAGGGCCTCGCCATCAAGGCCCGTGAGTTCGATTCGTTGAAAGCCCTCGAGTCGGCCAAGACCAGCGAGTGCTTGTTCAAGATCGCGGTCGACCTCTTGCGTGTCTCGCCATGAGACAACCGTCGCGATCGGGCCAGACGCCCAGATCGGCAGCGCCACTTCGAGGAGCTTGATCGATGCAACGTCAGCCCAGTGAGCGTCTTCGAGCATGAGCACGAGAGGTCGTGTGTCTGCCAACGAGCGGATCGTTCGTGCGATCGCGTCGAAGAGACTCAGCGCATCTTGGCCGTGTTTCGCTTCGACACCTGTGCGGTCGGCAATCTCTGGGATGAGGGCGCCAAGCTCGGCGGCTCGATGGCCCACTGCCTCGGTCAGCTCGTCGTCGTTGAGACGGTCGGTGAGCTCCCGCAAGATCGAAACCCACGGCCACAGGGTGTTGGTTTGCCCGCCATCGTGGCAACGTCCCCACAGGGTGCGCTGGCCGTCTTGGGTTGCCTGTCGTGCTGTTGCGTTAAGGAGTGTCGTCTTGCCGATTCCTGGCTCACCAACCACCGCAACCATCGGTGCGGTGACCTCGTTTGTGGCTGACCGGACGGCGCCCACCAGCTGAGCGAACGCATCGCTGCGCCCCGCCGGTGCGCCCGTCAGCGCTTCTGGCTCAAGGGTGGCCGACGCCACGGCGCCAACGGGGGCCGGCCCGACGAGTTGCGGGTCGTTGTTGAGGATCTGAAGTTCGAGCTCGTTGAGTGCGTTGGTCGGTTCGAGGCCGAGATCCTCGAGCAGGTGGGTGCGGAAGGCGCTGGCATGATCAACGGCTTCGCTGGCATGGCCAGACCGGTACAGGGCAAGCATGAGCAGCCGGCAGACCTCTTCGTCGGCCGGTGAGGCGGCGGCGTGTGACTGGAGCGAAGGAAGGGCTTCTTCATGACGGCCAGCGTCGAGACGGGCGCGATAGCCAATGCCCTGCACTTCGCGGCGTAAGCCGAGCAAGTGAGCCGTCTCGACCGGGAACACGTCTTCCAGCACATCGAGTTGTTCGCTACGCCACAGCCCAAGCGCCTGGTCCGCTTGGTGCATGGCATGATCGAGGTCGTTGGAGCCTAGGGCCTCACGAGCCTTGGCTACATGGGTCTCGAAGATGAGGACGTCGAGCTGATCATCGCTGAGTTCGAGCGCATACCCGGGCGATCGCGTCACAAGCAGATTGCCGCGGTCATTGGCCTCTCGCGCTGGATCAAGCACGCGACGTAGATGCGAAATGTAGGACCGGAGCGTGACGTTGGGCTTCGCAGGCGGATTGTCGCCCCAGACCAGGTCGATCAATCGGTCGGTCGAGACGACGCTGTTGTTGGCGATCGCCAAAGCAGCAAGGACGAGTTGTTGTTTCGCCCCTCCAGAATCGATCTCTGAACCGTTGTCAGTGACCTGCAACGGGCCGAGCAGTGAAATACGGAGTCCTGCTTGTCCCACGAGTTCCCTCGGAGCGAACAGTACTTCCCAGAGCGCTCCAGAATGGGATCGCTGATGAGTCCAACGGGTAAGTTTCCACGATGCGCTTCAGCTTTTGGATTGGCAATGGACATCCGTGGGACGAGATTCTGTCGTCTGGCGTGCGGGCAGAGGAGACGGGCTGGGACGGTTTGTGGTTCGCCGATCACTTCATGCCGTTCATGGGCGACGACGGTGGTCCGATTCACGAGGCATGGTCGGCGCTGAGCGGGTTGGCCCAAGCAACATCCCGAGTTCGTCTTGGACCGCTCGTGTGCGGCAACACGTATCGCAACCCCGCGGTGCTGCTCAAGCAAGCAATCACTACTGATCACATCTCAAACGGACGCGTCGTGCTTGGCATGGGCGCCGGTTGGCAAGAGAACGAACACATTGCCTACGGCTTGGAGTACGGCACCTTCACCGATCGCTTCCAGAAGCTCGAAGAGTCGCTGCAGATCCTGCACGGTCTGCGCTCTGGTGAACGGGTCGACCTCGCGGGTGAGCACTACACGATGGTGAACGCGCCTGCCGCTCCGGCTCCCGTTGGCGAGCTGCCGATCATGATCGGTGGCGGCGGCGAGAAGAAGACGCTCCGCATGGTGGCGCAGTACGCCGAAGAGTGGAATGTGTGGGGAACGCCCGAGATCATGGCCCAGAAGGGTGCTGTCCTCGACGAGCACTGTGAGCGGCTCGATCGAGATCCGGCAACGATTCAACGGTCGGCGGTCGCCCTGTTGTTCTTGCACGACGACGCCGCGAAGTCGGCGGCCCAGCGCGAGAAACCGATGCCCCGGCCTTCGATGATCGGCACGCCAGAAGAGTTGGTCGAGACCATGCAGGCCTACGCCGACGCCGGGGTTGACGAAGTGATCGTGCCCGACTTCACGCTTGGTACCGGAGGCGCCCGCGACGAGTTGCTCGATCAGTTCCTTGCCGAGGTGGCGGCGAACTTCCGCGATTGAGCGTTGGCGTTAGCCGTCTGCGTCTTCGCCCACTTCGAAGCGGCCGGTCTCGGCTGCATACAGCGACAGCCGCTCCGGGCAGGTCCGGCTGAACACGATGTCTTGGAACGCCAGTTCGGCGGGGGAGAGCTGATCCCACACCTCGATGAGCACCGCATCATCGAGCCCGCACAGAAGGGTGGCGACTTCTTCGCGCTCTGCGACCTCGGCGGGGGAGAGGTCGCGCCCCTCGAGCTCTTCCAGAAGCTCTTCGGTTGAGTCGCCGTCTTCGCTGTCGCCACCACAGCTCGCCACCACAACGGCAAGGGCAAGGGCCACCACAAGAGCCCGAAAGTAAGGCCGCTGCCGGGGCCGTGCCGGGTTCGAGGTGAGCCGAAGATTCGCCACAAACCGAGACTACTGCGCAACATCGTTCGAATGGTTGCCCGAACAGATGTTCGTAACTACACTCATGTCATCCTGGCGCTTGACCAGCAGTCTCATCGTCCGGTGTTCGGAGCTCAACGGCCCCACATCCCGAGACTGTCACACCCCGTCGTTAGGTTTCGTTCCAACAAGACATTCCCCGAAAACAACCCGCACGTTGCTCTGAAGGCGTCGCCTTCACCGAACAACATCACAGCGTGCGAAACCTGACAGGAGTCACCCCCGTGGACAAGAACAAAGCACTCGACATGGCGTTGGGACAGATCGAAAAGCAGTTCGGTAAGGGCTCGGTCATGAAGATGGGCGAGAAGACCGGCATGGCGGTCGAAACCGTCTCCACCGGCAACTTGGCCCTCGACATCGCACTTGGTGTTGGTGGTCTGCCTCGTGGTCGTGTGGTCGAGGTCTACGGTCCAGAAGCTTCTGGTAAGTCAACGCTCGCGATGCACGTCGTGGCCGAAGCGCAGCGCAACGGCGGTCTGTGCGCCTACATCGATGCTGAGCACGCCATGGACCCGCTGTACGCCCGCAACATTGGCGTCGACGTTGACGAGCTTCTGATTTCTCAGCCAGACACGGGTGAACAAGCGCTCGAGATCGCCGACATCTTGGTGCGATCCGGCTCGATGGACGTCATCGTCATCGACTCGGTGGCCGCCCTCACGCCTCGTGCCGAAATCGAAGGCGAGATGGGCGACACCCACGTGGGTCTGCAGGCTCGTCTGATGTCGCAGGCACTGCGCAAGATCACCGGCAACCTCAACAAGTCAGACACGATCTGCATCTTCATCAACCAGCTGCGAGAGAAGATCGGCGTGATGTTCGGATCACCCGAAACCACGCCTGGCGGTCGTGCGCTCAAGTTCTACAGCTCGGTTCGTCTCGACATCCGTCGCATCGAGTCGCTGAAAGACGGCGCCGAGGTTGTTGGTAACCGCACCCGAGTCAAGGTCGTCAAGAACAAGGTGGCCCCGCCGTTCCGTCAGGCCGAGTTCGACATCATGTATGGCAAGGGCGTCAGCCGTGAAGGCTCGCTGCTCGACATCTCCGTCGAGAACGACATCGTGAAGAAATCGGGTGCCTGGTACACCTACGAAGGTGAACAGATTGGCCAGGGTCGAGAGAAGGTCAAACAGTTCCTCACCGAGAACCCCGATCTCATGATGGAGATCCAAGATCGAGTGTTGAAGGCGGTCGGGTTGATTCCCGACGATTCGATCGACATCACCGATGGGGCAGAGAGCGACGAGATCGACATCGACATCGACATCGACGCTCCTATCTCGCTCGACTGACTCGACACATTGAGAACCTCGGGGATAGCGCTGCGGCGCCGTCTACTCAGCTGAATAGAATCTGACGAAATGCGCCGTTCATTCCCACAATTTGGGGGGATGGGCGGCGCTTTTCTTGGGTCGTCAGAACTAATTCTCCGAGGAACACGAATGTTGGGGGGATTGGGGGCCGACCGAGAGAGTGGGCGACAGGAAACCTTCTGTCGCGATCCTCACCTTCCGCCGATGTGACCCAGGAGCCCTTCCGTGACCAGTGTTCGAACCTCCGTCTCGATCCTGTTGGCTGACGACGATCCAGATGATCGCCTGATGCTCGCTGAAGCCCTCGAAGAGAGCCGAGTGCTCAACGACCTCGCGACGGTCGAAGATGGCGAAGAGCTCTTGGAATATCTCCGCTGCGAGGGTCGCTATGCCGGCCGAGATGGTGGCCTTCCTGGGTTGATCCTGCTCGACCTCAACATGCCCCGCCTCGATGGACGGGAAGCCCTTGAGCAGATCAAGAACGACCCCAAATTGCGTCGTATCCCCGTGGTGGTGCTGACCACGTCGAAAGCCGAACAAGACATCTTCCAGACGTACGATCTTGGCGTGAACTCCTTCATCACCAAGCCGGTGAGCTTTGAAGGCCTCGTCAACATCGTGAGCGATCTTGGCCGCTACTGGCTCGAGATCGTGGAGCTTCCGCAGCCCGCCTAGTTCGGCCTGTTCCCTCCCACCATGTCCTCCCTCGTCCGAGTTCTTCTCATCGAAGATGATGATGACGATCGTCTCTTGACGTTCGACATGCTCGACGACGTCGAAGGTACTGAGTACGACATCACCTGGATCGCGACAGCTCAAGAGGGCATCGACGAGTTGCTGAAGAATGAGCACGACGTGTGTCTGCTCGACTATCGACTCGGGCCGATGACAGGTCTGGAAGTGCTCGAGGCCGTGAACGCCATCGGACCGTGCCCGCCCTGTTTGTTGCTCACCGGGCAGAACGATGTCGAGACCGACCGGGCAGCCGCGGAAGCCGGAGCGTCTGACTACTTGGTGAAGGGCGAGTTCACGACCACGGAGCTCGAACGAGCCATGCGCTACGCCATCGGTGCGGCCATGAACCTGCGCTCGTTGCAGGAGTCTGAGGCCCGGTTCCGAACCGTGGTGGAAGCGGCCTACGACGGCATTGTCGTTGTGGACCCCAACGGCGATCTCATCTCGGCGAACCCTGCGGCTCACGAGATGTTTGGTCATGAGTTCGGGTCGATGCCGGGGACAAGCTTTGGCGACCACATTGTCGACAACGACATCGACCGCATTCGAGAGTTCGTGCGTGCCCCACGAGCTGACGGTCGCAACGGTTCATTCGAATCCATCGGCATCAAGGCAGACGGATCTCCGTTTCCCGTTGAGTTCTCGATCTCGTCGTGGTCGTCAGATCACGGTGAACGCTGGAGCGTCATCGTTCGGGACGTGACCGAACAGAAGCGGCTGATGGAACAGCTTGCCTATGCCGCGTATCACGACCGCCTCACCGGCCTCGGCAACCGCAACTACCTCCGCCAGCAGATCACCAGAGCTGCCGAGAGCATCGACGAAACTGGCACTCGTACATCGCTGCTGTTGCTCGATCTCGACGACTTCAAGCGAGTGAACGACGTGGATGGTCACGAGATCGGCGACCAGTTGCTGCGCCTTGTCGGCCAGCGCCTGTCACCCTGCATTCGCGCATCCGAAACGTTGGTTCGGCTTGGCGGCGATGAATTCGCATTGCTGGTTGAGGATGACGGAGACCCCGACTCGCTCGACCGTCTGGCCGAGCGCCTTCTCGAGTTGCTGCGCGAACCGTTCCGCATCGGCGATCACCTGATCGTCGTGCAGGGAAGCATCGGTATTGCGACGATGGACGGACAGGCTCTAGAAGCCGACGATCTGATCCGCCGCGCCGACATGGCGATGTATGCCGCAAAGTCGAAGGGCAAGGGCTGCTACGAGAACTTTGCCAGCGACCTCGAAGGACACGTGCTCGAACGCATTGAGTTCGAAAACGACCTCCGGACTGCAGTGGTCAATCAGCAGATCGATCCGCACTTCCAGCCGATCGTCGACTTGGGCACCGGTCGTACGCTGGCGTTTGAGGCACTCGCCCGGTGGACACACCCGACCAGAGGAAAGATCTCGCCCGTCGAGTTCATCGACGTGGCCGAGCGCATCGGCATCATCGGCGACCTCGACCGAGCCATCTTCCGCCGAGCAGTGGAGCGGGCCGCCGAGTGGCAAGCCACTCCAGTCGGTCGCGGCGTTGGCGTGTCGGTCAATGTGTCGGCGAGCGAGCTGGCTGATCCGTCGTACCTCGAGTTTGTCGACGAAGTGCTGGCCACCTATCCACTCGTCCCTGGAACGCTGTCGATCGAGATCACCGAGAGCGTGATGGTTGGCGACTCTGCGCCCGTGATCGCCATGCTCCAGAGTCTCCGAGACCGGCAGATCAAGATCGCCATGGACGACTTCGGAACGGGCTACTCGTCGCTGAGCTATCTGCGTGAGCTCCCCATCGATGTGCTGAAGCTTGATCGATCGTTCGTGAACGACGTCGAGCGGGAACGAGGCCGAGCGCTGGCTGAGGCTGTTGCTCGCCTGTCCGACATTCTCCGTCTGGTGACAGTTGCGGAAGGCATCGAAACTGAGGATCAGCGCCAAATGCTTGGCTACTTGGGATACGCGAGGGGCCAGGGCTACCTGTTCGCTCATCCGATGCCAGCCAGCGAGGTGCTGGAACATCTCGGTGCCGCAGAACAAGCAGCCCGTAGCTAGCGATCCGTCCCGTTCGTAGCCTCAGCTCATGACGCTCACTAGCTGTGTCTTTGACATGGACGGTCTTCTTCTCGAATCAGAGTCGCTTTGGCGCCAAGCCGAGACCGAGATGTCTGACGAGCTTGGGTTGGGGTTCACCCACGAAGACTTCGAGCGCACCATGGGCATGCGAATGCGTGACGTCGCACAGATGTGGTTCCAGTGGAAGCCGTGGGACGGCGCAACGCCCGCTGAGGTTGCCGATCGTGTCGTTGCCCGAGTCATCGAACTCGTGGCTGCGGCTGACCCACTTCCCGGTGTGGTCGCCACGCTCGACGCCGCGGCCGAGCGCGGTCTGCGCATCGCACTGTGCTCGTCGTCTGACGACGTGCTGATCGACGCCGCTGTTGCTGCGCTCGGCCTGGCCGAGCGCTTCCAGGTGATCCACTCGGCTGAGCACGATGAGTTTGGCAAGCCGCACCCTGCGCCGTACCTAACAACGGCGGCCAAGCTCGGCGTCGACCCATCCACATGCGTTGCGTTCGAAGACTCGGTGAACGGCTGCCTGTCGGCGAAGGCGGCTGGTATGAAGGTGATCGCCGTGCCAGACGCAGCCTCGCGTGGCACCCAGCGATTCGGCTTTGCTGATGTCGTGCTCGAGTCGTTGGAACAGTTCGACGTTGGCGTGCTCGACGAACTCACCAGCGCAACACCGGTGCCATCGATGTCGAGGCCCCGCTTTCATCTTGCCTTTGGTGTCACCGACCTTGGGGCAGCGCGCCAGTTCTACGGCGATGTTCTCGGGTGCACCGAGGGCCGCTCGGCCGACACGTGGGTCGACTTCAACCTGTGGGGCCATCAGATCGTGGCCCACCTCGATCCGGCCATGGCCGACGCAACCGTCTCGACGAACGACGTCGACGGCCACGCAGTGCCCGCCAATCACTTCGGTTTGTTGCTGCATCGGACTGCGTGGCACGACCTTGTCGGTCGCCTCAAGGCAGCGGGCACGACGTTTCTGATTGAGCCAAACGTTCGCTTTGAGGGTCTGCCGGGAGAGCAGCACACATGCTTTGTGCTTGATCCCGCTGGCAACGCGCTTGAGTTCAAGGCGTTCACGGATGACCGAGCCGTCTTTGCAAAGTAGATCGTGAGGCTGCGTAGCTCGCGGAGCAGCGTGTGGCTTGTGAGTTTGATCGGCGTAGCCGGGTCTGCGACAGCAGACCAAAGCAACTCAGTGAACGGCTCGGATGGCGAACCAGGCCAGGTTCATCATGATGAGCCCGTAGACGAAGTGTCGGTAGTCGCGATCCCACTTCCGAGTGCGGAAAACCGCGAAGAGCCAGATGGGGATCATCACGATCCACTGGAAGAGCACCCCTGCATCGGTCCGGGGTAGCAGAATGTCTCGTACTGCCTCGGACATGTTGTGTTCAACCGCATCGATGTCGAGGCGATTCCCCACCCCCTCATCTCTCCACCCCCAAGCGAGGAAAATACGATGCAAATCGGAATGGTCGGCCTTGGTCGAATGGGCGCAAACATGGTGCGCCGCATGAACAACGCCGGTATCGAGTGTGTCGGGTATGACCGCTCGGAAGAATCGGTGGCCACGCTTGTCGACGAGGGCGCCTGCTCTGGCGCTTCGTCGATCGAGGAGCTCGTCAACTCGCTCGAGGCGCCACGTGCGGTGTGGGTGATGGTGCCAGCGGCGTACGCCGGCGCGGTCGTGATGGACGTTGCGCAGTATCTCGAGCCCGGCGATGCCGTGATCGACGGCGGCAACTCGCACTATCCGCTCGACATTGAGCGATCGGACGTCCTTGCCGAGCGCGACATTCACTACGTCGACGTCGGCACAAGCGGCGGTGTCTTCGGCCTCGAGCGGGGCTACTGCCTCATGATCGGCGGCGACGA
>CALLGK010000292.1 GCA_938009905.1 uncultured Acidimicrobiales bacterium
GTCGGGCAGCACCTTGCGCAAACCGTTGGCCGCCTTGTCCACATCGGGCGCGGCAATCATCCAGGTCGGCGATCGTTGGAGCATCGTGACGTGCTCGGCCCGGTTGGCCATTGCCGGCACGAGGGTGACCGCAGTTGCGCCCGAGCCGATCACGACCACCTTCTTATTGACGTAGTCGAGGTCGTTTGGCCACTTCTGCGGGTGCACGACCTGGCCTGCGAACCGGTCGGCGCCAGGGAAGTCGGGCTCATGCCCGCCCTTGTAGCTGTAGTAGCCAGAGCACATGAACAAGAAGTTGCACGTGAACGTAGTGGCTTTGCCGTTGTGCTCGGCGTGCACCGTCCACAGAGCGTCGACGGTCGACCACTCAGCCATGCGGACCATTTGGTTGAACTGGATGTTCTTGTCGACGCCGTACTCTTCGGCCGTCTCGCGGACGTAGGCCAAGATCGACGGCCCATCGGCAATTGACTTGGCGTCGGTCCACGGCTTGAAGCTGTAGCCGAGGGTGTGCATGTCGCTGTCTGACCGGACGCCGGGGTAGCGAAACAGATCCCACGTTCCGCCAAGATCAGCCCGGCCCTCCAAGATCACGTAGCTGTGATCGGGGCACTTCTCCTGGAGGTGCACGCCGGCGCCAATCCCTGAAACGCCAGCACCAACAATCACGACATCGAAATGGGAGGTCACACGCCAAACCCTAGGGGCGAGCGCCGTAGTGTGGGTTCGTGATCACGTGGTCGACTCTCGGCAAGCGGATGTTGCTGGTCGGTGTGATTCTGCTGGTTGTCGGCGGGTTCTCGTTTTCGCGTATGTCAGCGCCAGACGAGGTCAACCGCGATTCGCGGACCGTGATGATCTATGCAGTAGCGACGTTGCTGCGTCTGGCTGTACTGGCGGGATTGGTGCTGGTGCTACTCGGTGCCAATAGCTGGTACCGCACTCGGCATCAGGAAGAACCCACACAACCTCCTGCTCCGGAAGGACCGCCATTGCCAAGCCATGAGGATGTGCCGGAACGAATGCCAGTGCCGTCACCCAACCTGCCGATCATCGAGCTTCTCGCCTTGGCCACCGTGCCGGAGGAACATTCACTTCCAGATGGACTTATCCAGCCAACGGACGAGGCGGGCTGGGATCGCTTCCTGGCAATGCTGGCGGCATCCAGCTGGCGGCTGGAGCTTCAGGACGAACCCATCGATCGAGCGCTGACGTTCGACGATGTCGTCGCCGGCGAGGAACGACGCACGCTCCACGTTTGGCTGGACGAAGACATCCAAATCAACGTCTTCCCGGATGAAGCGGAAGCCATCATGTTCGACTTCGCGACACAAGATCTCGTTGACCAAACGTCTGCGGACATCCTGGCTGACTTCATTCGCAAGACAGGACAAGCCGTTGGCCAGCGTGTGGACCTGTCTGTCGAGGGCGATATGGCGAAGATATTTGCCACC
The DNA here is from genome assembly GCA_938009905.1 of uncultured Acidimicrobiales bacterium. GTDB lineage: Bacteria > Actinomycetota > Acidimicrobiia > Acidimicrobiales > SZUA-35 > CALEWY01. The sequence continues at coordinate 1,455 of CALLGK010000292.1, forward strand.
TACGCCCCTGAAACCGACGAGTTCTTCCTCGGCTAGGTCGTCTCGCTTGGACCGCTTCGTTGATACGCAGCGGGAGTCAGCAGCGTGTGCCGCTTGAAGTGACGAGTGAGATGCGCCTGGTCATAGAAGCCTGACGTGGCGGCGACGTCGGCAGGCGGGGTGCCTGCAAGCAAGAGCTGTCGGGCGGTCTCGACCTGGCGGGCAATGAGGTACGCGTGCGGTGCGATGCCGTAGGCAGCCGAGAAACTTCGGACCAGGTGCGCCTTGCTGCGGTCCAAGGTGTCGGCAGCGTCGTTGAGCGAGAAACCACCGGCCGGGTGTTCGTCGAGCAGGAGTCGGAGCTTGCGGGCGATTTGAGGTTCGTCTGCTGACACACCCGATGGGTCGCCAACGAGGTGGCCGATGAGCCGTTCTGTCACGAGTGAGAGCGACGACTCCGCTTGCAGCAACTCGCCTGCTCTGAGTTGATCGTGAAGCCCAGCAATGGTTGACCGCAGGCCGAAGTCATCGATGTTCGTTTGCTCGACCGCCGCTCCGACCAGGTCAATAGGGATGAGCGCTTGGTCGAGATACAACACGCGCTTCGTGAATCCCTGGGCTCCTGGAGCGGGCTCGCCGTTGTGGGCAACGCCTGGCGGAAGCACAGCCACAACGTCTCCGGATGCGCCACACGCTCGTTTGTCGAGGTCGTAGCGAATGGCGCCGCCGTCAACGATAAGGACGGTCCAAGTGTCGTGATAGTGAACGGGGTAGCCGTAGTCGACCACACGGGCGTGGAACACCTCGGAGATCCCATCGACGGTTGGGCGCCACGCCGCGACCTCGCAGCCATCAGGCATCGGCTCTTCCACATCAACAACGTACAAGCCGAATCGATGACGGATGGATCAGAATGTGCCCCTATGACGATTTCTGATCCGGTCAATCTGGGCGACGCTTTGGCGTCGTTCGACGAGGTGTACAGCCCTCGCATCGTGGCCACGATGAACGACTACGACGTGCGCATTGCCCACACGCTTGGTGAGCACGTCTGGCACGTGCATGAAGACACCGACGAGTTCTTCTTGGTGCTCGAGGGGCAGTTCGATGTGGCGATCAGGGACGCGAACGGCGACGAATCGGTCGTTGTTCTCACCAAAGGCGACACGTTTGTGGTGCCGAAGGGAACCGAACACAAGCCGTCATCGCCCGGCGGCTCGATTTTGATGTTCGAACCGTCCGGAACGTCGACGACAGGTGACCGCCACAAGGGCGAGATCCCTGACCACGTCGACTCAACGTCTGGACATCAACTGTGAGCGCAACAAAGGCGGCGCTTGCCGTCCGATCCGACCTCGAAACCTGGCAGGAATTGAACGTCGCTGCCTTTCTCACGAGCGGCCTCGGGACTGCGAATGCGACAGTGATCGGCGAGCCATACGTGGATGGCAGCGGGGTCGAGTATCCGCCGATGCTCGCCGTGCCCATCAGGGTGTTCGCTGGCGACGATGCGGCGTTGCGCCGAGCATTGCAACGAGCGCTCGATCGGGATCTGTTGGTGAGCGTCTATACCGAGCATATGTTTGCCACGATGAACGACGCAGACAATCGAGCGGCGGTTGCGGCCTACGAAACAGCCGATCTGCCGCTTGTCGGGCTCGCCATCGTTGGTGACGGCAAGATGGTCGACAAAGCCTTCGACAAGCTCAAGCTGCACGGGGCGTAGGCCACCGCCCGGTGGGTCCCCGACCCGCCGCTCTTCCTTCCAGGAGGGCGAGCGGGGGACTTGGGGTCAGCCGCCGGATGGATTGTCGAGTGTCTTCAAGAGTCGGCGCATGATCTTGCCGGTGCTGGTCTTGGGGACGTCGTCAACGAACTGCACGAGTCGCGGCACCTTGTAGGTGGCCAGGGATTCTCTGGCAAAGTCGACGATCTCTTCTTCAGTGGTCGTGGCTCCGTCCTTCAAAACAACGTAGGCCTTTGCCAGTTCGCCTCGCATCTCGTCGTCGACGCTGCCCACTGCTACCAGCGCAACATCGGGATGGCCGGCAACCACCCGCTCAATTTCGGCCGGATAGACGTTGTACCCGGCGGTGAGGATCATGTCCTTCTTGCGATCGACGATGAAGATGCACCCGTCTTCGTCCATGCGGGCGACGTCGCCAGTATGAAGCCAACCATCGGGTTCGATCGTCTCGCGGGTCTTTTCTTCGTTGCCGAAGTAGCCCTTCATCACGATGGGTCCGCGCACCATGAGCTCGCCGACTTCGTTTGCCGGGAGGGCCACCGACACGTCATCGACGTCGGCAATGCGACACTCCACGAAGGGAATGGCGATGCCGATTGATCCATGTTTGTTCGGGCCGAGCGCAGGAAACGTCGTCCCCAGTCCGCCGAGTTCTGTCATGCCCCAGAGCTCGATCAACGGACACCCGAAACGCTCCTCGACTTCACGCATCTTCGGCTCGGGCATCGTCTGCCCTCCGACCGCGCACAGGCGGAGTGACGACATGTCGAAGTCGTCGAACTTCGGGTCGGCAAGCATGAAGAAGAACATGGTGGGCACGCCATCGAAGACCGTGGCCCGATATCGCTCGACCAGTCCCATTGTGTCGACGGGGTCGAATCGGTCATTCATCACCAGCTTCGCACCGGCGAAGAAGGCGCTGTTCATCACGACGTTGCCATAGACGTGAGCGCACGGAAGCGCCGAGTAGTAAACATCGTCACCGGTGCGGCCGTGCAGATTGGCGGTCATGGCGCTGTTGAGCACGATGGCTCGGTGGGTGAGCATCGCTCCCTTGGGGTGACCGGTTGTGCCGCTTGTGTACCCGATAGTCGACAGTGCCTCGCTCTCGATGGGAGGGTCGGTGAACTCCGGGGAACCGTCGGCCACGAGCTGATCGAACGACAGCGCGTCCCCGGGTTGTTCGTCGCCGTAGATCACGATGTGTTCGAGCGGAGTCTCGCCCTTGCGCTTGATGAGGGGAGCGCCCTTGTCGGCTGAAGCCAACAACACCTTGGCTCCACAGTCAGAGGTCACGTACACCACCTCGTCGGGGGTGAGCATCACGTTGATCGGGTTGACAACAGCACCAATCCGCAACACGGCGTAGTAGCTCAGGATCCACTCGACGCAGTTCGGCGAGTAGAGCGTGATGCGATCGCCGGGCTCGACGCCGAGTCCGACCAGGGAGCTGGCCAGGCGTGCAGATTGTTCTTCCAGCTGGGCATAGGTGTACTCCTCGTCCCGGAAGACAAGGGCCACTCGCTCGCCGAAGCGCTTGGCCGCTTCTGGCAGAACTTGTCCGAGGTGTTCGTACATCAGCCGGCCGCCCGCTTGCGTGGGTCGGGCGGAAACATCTGTGCTGCGACGCAAGCCTCACTCCACTGTGCAAGTTGGTCGGACACTGGTTCGAGGTTGGCACCGAGAGCGTCGACGACGGGTTGTTCCATCGCATCGGTAGCCGCTTCGATCTCGGCGCGAACTTGACGGCCCTTGTCGGTGATGGCCTCACCTTCGAAGAGGCCCTGTGCCTGCAGGCTGGCCAGGGCTGTGGCGGATACCTCCTCTGGCCATGCGCGCGTTCCGCTGTATTCGCCGAGCGGGTAGCCCAACCACGCTTCGGTCAGCATGTTCATCTGCACCGGGTTGAATCCACCCGCGACGTAGGCGTTGACATGGGCATCGCCACGGTGCTCCCGCAGCGCAAGCGACGCCTGCCAGAGCTTGCCGTACGTGTCGTCTGACCAGTCCATGGCGGCCGCGCCCGTGAACAGCGGCCGCCCGGTGCCATCGAGCTGATCCACAACCTCAGCCAGCTGGCTAGCAACGTGTTGAACCTCGGCTTGGGCAGCAATCGGTTCCAAGACGGAGCGAAGGCTCTCAGCCGTCGAGCCGACCGTCATCTGGACCGCCTCAGCGTGCGGCAGGTTGGCACGCGCCTGGTCGTAGATGCCGCCGATCATCTCCGGCGGAAAGGCCGCAAAAGCCGAGGCCACAACGGCGCCGTTGGGCTCGCCGAGCACGCATGCACGGCCCCACACGTAGGTCTGGAAGAAATCGAGCCCGCGTTCGGCCATCCGTTCGTGCACGAGAGGCGACCAGACGGCATGCATGGCGACGGGTTCGATTGCGTCTCGGAGTTTTCGCGCCGGCGCAGCTTCGGCAACGATCGCCGGCACCGCAGCCGACGCCGAAGCTGGCTCGAACAACGCCTGCTTGACTTCTTGGTAGTCCATTCCCCATCGTTGCAAACCGTTGGAACACCGTCCACCTGGCAGCAATCGGTAGAGGCGCAGTCATCGATCTGACCCCGTCGCTTGCTTCGCTGCGCTTGATGGCCTTGGCGCTGGGGCGAAAAAACGCCGCCCCGTGACGTTTTGTACCTGACCCCTCAGATGTTGCAGATGAGGTCGCTGGCTGGGGTGTGGTCGATCTTCTTGGCGGTCCACCAGCCATGCGGGCCGTCGTTGCTGAGCGCAAAGGCGTTGGCTCTGGTTGGGTCTCCGGCAACGGCAATGCGTAGCCGCTCGGGGCGAGTCACGATCGGCACGAGCCTGGTCGGGTCGTCAGACTCGGCGTACACAGCAGGAAGGGTGCCGTCGGCAACCAGATCGGTGAGCGTGCGTCGACCCGCAGTGAGGTTGCTCCATTCACCAACAAAGCGCTCGAACGTGAGCGCTTCAATTCTGGCGTGAGCGAACAGGCCAGCCTGGGTGTCGGCCTTGGTCCAACCGGCACGAGCGAAGACTCGAGCGATGAGGGGCGACAGCACGAGCAGTGGGCTGAACTGGTCGTGACCGAGCCCATACACATGGGTGAGATCCCATGCGGCAGTCCTCGCCAGCCCGTTGCCGAGATAGGGGAGCACCTCTTCCGGTGTCGAGCCGAAGACGCTGCCAACGATCGTGCCACTGTTCATGCGGGCCATCGTCACCACATCGTCGTCAGCGTTGAACCCGAACTCTTCAGCGAGCGAGGGCCAGCCGATGTCGGTTAGGCAGGCCTGGTCTTCCACCAGCACAGGGCGTGTGGGGTTACCAAAGGTGGCCTTGTCGTGCTCTTTGTCGGTGAAACCAAAGACGTTGCGCAGATACAGGCGCAACCAGCGGCCAACACTGGTGTTGGCATGGACGCCTTCTCGCATGGCGCCCGGGCCAGCGCTGAACCCGAGCGGCGTTGTGTTCGGACCGTTGATGATGATCTGCGCGTCAGCCCCAGTGGTATTGCCAGAGTGCTCGGCCCCGTAGTCAGGGTCAGCCAAGATCTCCGTGAGCGCGATGAGTACCGGCAAGTGATGAGGGCGACAGCCTGCCATCACGCCGTTGACGGCAATCGACCAGATGGTGAGGTCGCGACCAGACGAGGCAGCGGTGCCGAGCGTCTTCCACGGGTCGTGTCCTGAGTCGACCAGAAAGGCT
>CALLGK010000293.1 GCA_938009905.1 uncultured Acidimicrobiales bacterium
GCCGGCGCATCGGCTCAGGCCACGATCGGCGACGACGGCATCAGCGTGACCGTGTCGTGCGGTCGGGTGCTTGATGCGGTGACGCTGCGTTCGTATTGCATTGGGGCGGCCCACATGGCTTGGTCGTGGCTGACGTCCGAAGCATTGATGGTGGCGCCAGACGGTGAGGTGCACGACCTCACGGTTCGCAGCTTTGGCGTGCTTCGTGCGGTTGATACGCCCCACATCACCGTCAAGATCGACGAGGCAGACGATCGCGATCCCGTGAACGGGTCAGACGCTGTGTTTGCGGCGGTGGCGGCCGCGGGCTGGGCCTCGTTTGGCCACACACAGGATTGGCCTGTCAGTAAGGTGTAGATCGCTCGGACAAGCCGAGCGCTGAGCGAGGAGCGAACCCATGACGAAGCCCGTTGGTCCCTACACCCCGATCGTGCGTGCCGGTGATTGGTTGATCTGCTCCGGTCAGGTCGGCATTAGCGACGGTGCCATCGTTGAGGGCGGCCTTGAAGCCGAGCTTCGTCAAGCACTCGCCAACATGGCAGGCCTGCTCGAGGGCGAAGGCGCCTCGATGAATCACGTCGTGAAGACCACCGTGTTTCTCACCGACATGGCCGACTACGCCGAGATGAATGCGATCTACATCGAGGTCTTTGGTGACCACCGCCCGGCCCGCTCAGCCGTTGCGGTTCGTGAGCTCCCGATCGGCGCTCGTATCGAGATCGAGGCTTCGGCCTACGTCGGTTGATTGAGGCTGCAGCGGCCGCACAGCGTGTTGTCGTGGGCCCGAACCTGATACAAACGAGACCATGATCGGCCCCATCATCATGGTCCTCTTCCTTGTCGTCGTGATTCCCGTCGGCTTCCTGATGAGCACCTCCATCGCTGCGGCGCTCATCGGTCACCTCTTGAAGACCAACTCAGAGGCTGAGCACGCCGATTCAGAACTTCTGGCTGTCTCCGACTAGCCAACCAGCGTCACAAATCGGGCTCGTCCGGAAAGCGTTCATTGCGCTGCCAGAACAGCGGTAGTTTTACCGGGTGATTGATCTCCGCCGTTTGAACGACGATGCCGACTACCGCGCTGGCGCGATTCGCAAAGGGGCAGACCCGTCTGTTCTCGATGCCGTGCTTGAGGCCGAGGCGTCCCGTCGTTCGCAGATGACCGCGGTTGAAGAAGTGCGAGCCGCAGCCAACGCGGCGTCGAAGGAAATCGGTCGGGCCGATCCGTCTGAGCGTGATGCCAAGATCGCTGCCGCCGGTGAGCTGAAGGCTGAGCTGACTGCGCTTGAAGCTGGCCTGGCTGAGGCTCAGGCCAACGTGGACGCCAGCGTGCTCGAGATTCCAAACCCGGCACACGAGTCGGTCCCAGACGGTGGCGAGGACGCCTTCCGAGTTGAGCACGAGGTCGGCGAGCAGACGCCAGCGCCGGCGCAAGACCACGCTGCAATTGGTGAGAGCCTCGGCATTGTCGACACCGAGCGGGCCGTTCGCATGTCTGGCAGTCGCTTCGCCTACATCTTGGGTGACGCCGTGCGGCTGCAGTTCGGACTGGTGCAGTACGCCATGAACAAGCTGCTTGGGCATGGCTTCATCCCAGCCGTTGTTCCGGTGCTTGTGCGCGAAGACATGATGGTCGACTCCGGCTTCTTCCCAACCGACCGCGACCAGGTCTATGAGCTCGAGAAAGACGAGCTCTTTCTTGTCGGCACCTCAGAGGTCGGGCTCGCCGGTATCCACCGTGGAGAGCGGCTCGACGAAGACAAACTGCCTCGGCGCTACGTCGGTTACTCGAGCTGCTTCCGTCGTGAAGCTGGCACGTATGGCAAGGACACCTCTGGTCTGTTCAGACTGCATCAGTTCGACAAGGTCGAGATGTTCTCCTACGCCCACCCCGATGCGTCGTGGGACGAACTCGAAGTGCTCCGCACGCTCGAAGAAGAGATCTTCACCGAGCTCGAGATCCCGTATCGGGTGATCACTGTTGCGGCTGGCGACCTTGGCGGCGCCGCCGCGAAGAAGTACGACATCGAGGCGTGGATCCCGAGCCAGCAGGCCTACCGCGAGGTGACGAGCTGCTCGAACTACACCGACTACTCCGCTCGTCGCATGGGTTCTCGAGTGAAGACCGAATCTGGCACCACGGTGCTCCACACGCTCAACGGCACCGCCGTTGCGCTTGGTCGCACGATGCTGTCGATTTTCGAGAATCACCTGCAAGCCGATGGCACTGTCGCAGTGCCTGCGGTGGTGCGCCCCTTCTGCGGCGGCCTTGAAGCCCTCGGCCCCGTTGACTGAGCCGCTTTTCTCGATTGTTTGAGCGGAGCGAGTCTGGCGGAGCTCGCAAGTCCGCTGGCTGAGCCGTTTTCTTGTCGGGAGGCTGTGGAGCGGAGCGGAGCAGCGTGCTCACTGTGCGCCGATTGTTTGAGCGGAGCGAGTCTGGCGGAGCCCTCGGGCGAAGCCAGCAAGTAATAGTCCATTCGCCCTGCGGGACTGAGTACGTCAGATGCTTCCGTCGTGTGGGAACCAGTTCTACGATTCGTTGTATCGGGAAGGGGACTGCCGACAGGTTGGTTCTCTGATCGAATGCGAAGGGACGTCAATGGTGCCGTCCCCCGACGAAGCGAGAAGCGACATATGGATGCTCCCAGGCAACGAAGCCTGCATCAGACAGCGGTCGAGCAGTTTCAGCGAGCCGCCGATCTTGTTGGCGTGGCAGAGCCAACCCGATCGATTCTGACCGAGCCGAAGAACGAAGTCATCGTGAACTTCCCCGTCCAGATGGACGATGGCAGTTGGCAGATGTTCACCGGCTACCGCATCCAGCACTCGAACATTCTCGGTCCGTACAAGGGCGGTTTGCGCTTCCACCCAGACGTCGATCTCGACGAGGTGAAGGCGCTCGCTCAATGGATGACGTTCAAGTGTGCGCTCGCCGGTATCCCCCTGGGTGGAGCGAAGGGCGGCGTCACGATCAACCCGAGCGAGTACTCACAATCTGAGCTCCAGCGCGTGGTTCGTCGCTTCACGCATGCTCTCGGCTCGAACATTGGACCAGAGCACGACATCCCGGCTCCAGACGTGGGCACCAATAGCCAGATGATGGACTGGCTCATGGACACCTACGCCAACACCAGCGGCGCCAACCGTCAGATGGTGAAAGGTGTCGTCACGGGCAAGTCGTTGTCGACTGGTGGATCTGTTGGCCGCGAAGAAGCAACCGGTCGGGGCGTGCTGTACGCGCTGCGTCACTGGTGCGGCGAGACGGGTGAGCGACTCGATTCACTTAGCGTTTCGGTGCAGGGCTTCGGCAACGTTGGTTCGCACTTTGCTCGCCTCGCCGCAGCCGAAGGTTGTCGCATTCAGGCGGTCGGTGATCACACCGGCACCGTTGGCGCCGAGA
>CALLGK010000294.1 GCA_938009905.1 uncultured Acidimicrobiales bacterium
CACGGCTAGCGGTGAGGTTGTGCAGGTGGGTCGGAACGCCTCATCCATGATCAGCATCAACGGACGTGAGATCACGAAGGTGTTCGTTGATGGGCAACAATACGAACTCGACGGCGACACGTGGTTTCTCAAACCAGTACCTACCCGGAGCTTGATCGATGCAACATTGCCCGAGCTCACTGAAGCGTTCCAAACCTTGCCGTCTGAGGAGATCTCCCGTACCGACGGCTCACTCACCCTTGAGGTGACTTGCACGACGGCAGATCGAGCCAATGTTGGCGCGAGCATCTCGATGTTCTGCGATGACCGGGTTGACGTTCGTGCCGTGATCAATCTGGAGACTGGTCTGCTTGAGAGCATTCGAGGGGAAGGCGAGATCGAAGTCTTCCCCGGCAGATACGAGGAAGGCTTCGTCGAGATGCGAATCACGCCGACTGACGGGCGCGAGGCGATCGTGGCCCCAAGCAACCCAGATGCGAGTCGATTCGAGTGCATCGGGGAAGAGCTCGGCACTTTTGACTATGCAGAAATGTCGGCTGTGCTCGATGGCTACAGCACCCGGGAAAACGAGAGCCTGTTCAACGGATGCGGATTCCGCATCTTCCCGCCTGGCAACGATTTCCAGTCGGCTGACTAGTACCTAGCTTGCGATCCACTCAGCGATCGCATCTCGAGAGCGTTGCTCCGTCGCGTCATCGTGGGCGAGCACGGCAATTCGAAGCTCGGTAGCGCCGGCATCGATGTAGGTCTGGAAACCCTCAGCTACTTCGTCCATCGAGCCGAAGAATGCCAACTCGCCACCGTTCTCTACACCTTCTCGGTCGAGCATCGCGCGGTAGGCGGGCAGCGATGCATACCCAGCACCACCCTCGATGGCGGCCGCTCGCGCAACCTCTGGCTCGTCTGTGACAGCGAACAGGGGGAACCCCTTGATGCGGGGCGACGGCTTACCGGCATCGGCAGCCGCCTGATTGATGGTTGGAGCGATGTGATTGGCGATGGTCTTTGGCCCGACCGCACCACCAAGTGACGTGCCAGCGGTGTGAGCACCGGCGAGTTCGAGCATCTTTGGCCCCATGGCGGCCAGCAGGATCGGCACCGGATCGGCGCTGATATTGAGCATGCCGTGGGTCGTCAGTTCCTCACCGTTGATTGACGCCGCTTCGCCTCGCAACAACGGATTGAGGGCTTCGATGAACTCGCGCGTGTAGCTGAACGGTCGGTCATACGACTCGCCGAAAAAGCTCTCGATGACGACCGCATGTGATGGCCCGATGCCCAACGTGAGGCGTCCATCGAGCGCTGATTGGGCGGTCAGCGCCTGTGCGGCCAAGGCAAGAGGATGGCGGCCGTAGATCGGCACGACCGACGTGCCAACTTCGCTGAACTGCTGGCAGTCGTCCGCAATGGCGGCCAGCGCAACGATGGGGTCAACGCCAAAGATCTGTGAGACCCAGAACGAATCGAACCCGGCCTCCGCCGCGTACGTCGCTTCGGCTCGCACCTCGGCAATCGTCGTGAGGTCCGTGCCGCCAGCAAATCCAATGGGAACGCCAAGAGGGTTCATGGAGCTGGATCTTAGGTTTCACAGGCTCGTCGAAGTCGATGATTCGGAGGTCCTCGTTGCTCACTCTTCGGGTGACGACGCCTACGATTTCGCTGTGCCGCCAAAGCCGCCTGCCGCCCAAACGTCAGAAGGAACACGTCGAGTTCGTGTTGGCGCCGTCGTGTTCGCCGTGCAGTTGGCGATCGTGGTCATCCTGGCCGTGATGTGGCTCGCCCGGAGCGGAGACGACGACTCGCTGCATGACGTGAGGGAGTCTGTTGTCCCGGCTGCGATGGAGCTCGGCTGACGGGGAAATGCGTCTTGCCCCGCTTGGCGGCGTGCTGAGATAGCGGTGTGACTTCCGATGCTCAGGCGCTTCGCACCGTGACAGCAACTGCCAACGGCGCGAGGACCGAGGCCGAGGAACGTTGGCGCAAGACGGAGGCGGGTCGCCTCGATCCAGACCTGAATGTTGCCAGCGAGGTTGCGTCTCGATCCGGTCGGATCACCGTGAACTTTCATCCCGATCGGATTGCCAGCTCGGGCCTCACGGTGGCTGCTGGATTGCTAGCGGCCGGGCGATACGTCAGTCAGTGGCGCACCGGTATCTCGAGTGGTGGCCGCACAGCTATTGCCGGTGGCGACCGAGAGCGATTTGAGGAGGGCCTCTTCGGGACTGCCTACATCGGGGCTGACCCCGAGCATGTCGAGTTCCCGATTTACGGCGCATGGGATCTGCTGGGTGATCCCCACGGAGGGTCACCGCGGTTTGGGTCGTGCTTTGCCGTCCTCAACGATCGTGTGCGGCACCGATCGACGATGTGTGTCGGAGACAGCCACGTCGGACCAGCCGACGTTGGCACGTTCGATGCTCCGTGGGCCGTGTTGGCAGGCCTGGCCGAACAGGCCGATGCAGGAATCGTGTTGAACGAGCCCGGCACCGGCACTGACCTGCTGCGACTGCTGCATGAGCCCGCACTCGCTCCCACGCCGCGCCGCGACCTCGACCACTACGTCGAGGTGCAGGTGCACGGCGGTGTCGATCTGGCAACCGATGTCGACGCGATCGTCGTTGACCCATCGTTTCGTGGAACCGACGTCGCTGAGTCACTCAGTGAGCTTGGTCGAACGTTCGACGTCGAGATCGCTTGGCACGACGGGTCAGAGATCCACGTCGAAGATGTACCCGGCGGCTTTCGTGGGCCAACGATGCCAGAGGTCGCTCGACGTGTGGCCCGCCCTGACGGGATCGTCGACGCTCGAGCTATCGGTGTTGCTGCCCAGGCGATCCCGATGACCGAGATGCAACCAGGTGGCGATCCGCCAGAGTCTGAGGCGCAGCAGTTGAAGTATCTGTGGCACACGTTGCTGGCCCACGGCCATGACGCTGTTGGTGGACCCGATGCAGCCGATCCACGAGAACTCGGGGGAGCCTGAGCGTTATCGAGGAGCCATGCGCGCCGCTGCTCGCTTGGCTATGTACATCGCTCCGTCCGCTTCCGACAAGGCTTCGTCGAAGTCGAACGTCGTACCGGGCTTGGTGAGCGCAATGCCGATGCTGACGTCGACTGATGCAGGCTGCTCGATGCTGCGAATCGTTTCCGAAAGACGGCTTGCGATGGCGTCCGCCGTCGATGCGTCGCTGAGACCAGGGCAGACGAGCACGAACTCGTCTCCACCGAGGCGGGCAACCACGTCTCCGGTTCGGGCGGTGTCGGAGATTGCTCGACCGACCGCCACGAGAATCTCGTCGCCAGCGGCGTGACCCAACTCATCGTTGATGATCTTGAACCCATCGAGGTCGAGGAAGAGCGTGGCGCATCCGTCTTCACCGACTCTCTCGCCAAACAGACTGTCTCGACCGACAGCCAGCAGGCCTTGGCGGTTGAGCAGGCCAGTGAGCGGATCGGTCTCGGCCAGTGTGCGTTGCAGGTCGGCTTCGAACTCGGCGACCCGAAGCTTGCGTCGGTATCTGCGTTGAGCTCGAGCGAACAGGATGAAGGCGAGCGTGAGGAAAATGCCACCGAGAAACACGTGGTCGCCGCGGATGCGGTTGGGGCTGATGCCGAAGTCTTCGTCGGCCCAGACTGATACTTGCCAGTTCCACCCGCCGAAGTTCACCTCGGACTGGCTGGTGAGTGTTGCCTGCTCAAAGCTGAGGCCAGGGTCGCCTTCGTATCGGCCAAGATCGCCCGCAAGCTCGGTGTCGGGGACAGCGATGGCGATGTTGAGCTCGCTGCGGTCGAGGTTCTCTGTTGCCGTGGTTAGCAGGTAGCCGAGTTCGGCCGGAATGATGACCCAGCCCAACGGCTCTTGTCCGTCGTAGCCAATGGCATGGCTCAACAGGACGTTGGTGTTGATGACGCTGTTGTCGTCGAAGGCACCCTCCTCCACGTTGAGCAATTGGAGGACGGACTCAGGTGCTTGCTCGATTGAGTCGACCGCGATTCCGTCGGCAGTGGTTGGGAGCTCGACCTCGAGCAGTTCGGCGATTGACGTGACTTCGATGCCTCGAATGGTGATGCCGCCAGCTGTGTCTTCTCCTGTGCGAGTGAGGACGAGGCGGTCAGCGTCGGACGTCGGGGGCAAGAAGTCGATGATTTGGAACGGCTGTCCGGAGTTTGCGGTTTCGCGTGCTTCAACGTCATCGATCTGATTGGCCGGGATTCGCTCAATCACGCCAGCGGTTGAGCTGAAGGCGAAGTGGGTTCCTCCGGTGATGCGGCCGTCGGTGAAGGTGCGCCACTGTTCGAGGTCGCCAGGCCAGGTTGCCCGGGCAAAGGCAGTCGTTTCCTCGACGACGCCGATGTGGCGCTCGATCTCTCGTTCGATTTCGGCCGTCGCTGACGCAGCGTCGAGTTCGAACAGCGTGGCCGAGTCTGATTCGATCTGACGGTCGACGTAGGCGGACGCGAGGAACGACAGCAAGAGCCCAACGGCGAGCGCGGCAGCGACAGGAAACAAGCGCCGCATCTGTCCCTCCACGAGAGCCATGCCCCTCCATCGACACCGATCCCCCCTGAATTGAGGGGATGGGGTCGGCGGGCCTATGAGGAACGCCTCGCATCTCCACTCGTGGCGTGATCGTCGAAAGCCACCAGCCACCTCTCGCAGTCTGATAGCAATCTGTACATGCATCGCCCCACTGCATCTGTTCTTGTTCTGTTGCTCGTTCTGTTCATGACACCAGCCGTTGCGGCTGCAGAACGCCCGCCGATTGCGGACCCGATGACGACGGTTCAAATCGTTCCGACCTACGCAGACCTCGGATTGGGGTCGCGATCTGACTGGGACGTCGCCATGTCGTCGAATGGGATGTGGGTCGCTATTCAGCGACCCGATGACTCAACGGTTCTTTGGTCGGCACAGTCAGGTACATTTACCACGCTGCCCCTTCAGGGCACGCCGAATGACGTGTCGGACAACGGCCGCTATGTGCTGCTCACCGCTGACGATGCGAGCGGCAATGCCTCCGTGTTCGAGGTGAACACCTCAAACAACTCGGTCACCCAGCTCTCGACAGCCGGATCGTTCACTCAATCTGACGGAGCTCGAATCTCTGCCGACGGTACGACGAGGGCGTTCTGGGACAGCGAAAGCGGTATGCGGGTGCTGCCGAGAACCGGCGCACCGACGTCGCTTTCCGATTCCGGAATGCTGAGCTCAGATGGCACGACCGTGACGACGTTCGTCAGCTTTGGTTCTCAGAAGGTCATTGACGTTGCGACGATGAACGAGACGTTCCTTTCTGCTCCGAACGACGTGAGCATCGTCATGACAGCCCGAGATGGCGTCAGTCGGCTGGGTATGCCAAGCGATGGTGGCGTCGGCACCAACGTGTTGGCGCTCGGAGCAGACGATTCGACACTCTGGTCACACGACGTTGACAACACCGGGTGTTGTCTGGTGGCAAGGCGCGGCGGCGTGATCGCCGAAGGGGGTGCCGTCGCCTTCATGGGGGCGTCCGAAGTGGAAGGCACCGATCAGTATCCGTTTGCCTTCCGGTTCTCAGCAGCAGGCATCGAAGAGATCGTGATCGACGAAGCCGACGACAACTGGCTCATCCCTCACGAAGTCTCCAAGGACGGCACCTACGCCGTTTTCTCAATTGCTGTGGGCGGTCAAGCCCGGTTCGTCCACGCCAACTTTGGCGACGCCACAACACCGGAGCCTCCACCGCCACCCCCACCACCCGTCCAGACCGGCGGTTCGGGCGAGCAGCTGAACGACCAAATCCGGCGGTTGTTCAGCGCGTACTTCGGTCGCGCCCCGGATGCCCCTGGCTTGGAGTTCTGGGCCAGGGAGCGAGCGCAGGGAACACCGCTCGAGACGGTCTCGCAGGCATTCGCTGACTCACCGGAGTTTGTCGCCAACTACGGAACGTTGAGTGACGATGACTTCGTCGAGTTGGTGTACGCGAACGTGCTCGAGAGATCGCCGGATGCCGATGGCAAGGCGTTTTGGGTCGATCAACTCGCGCAGGGGCTCAGTCGTGGTGAGTTGATGATTGGCTTCAGTGAGGGTGCGGAGTTCGTCGCCAAAACCGGCACAGCCGCTCCGTCCGGCCAGTTTGTCGGTTCGATCGTTCGACTCTTCACCGCGTACTTCGACCGGGGTCCTGATCAAGTGGGACTCGAGTTTTGGGTCGACCAGCGCGCCAGCGGTCGGTCGCTCGCCTCGGTATCGGACGCCTTCGCTCAGTCGCCAGAGTTCGAAGCGACATACGGGAGTCTCTCAAACGGCGAGTTCGTCGACCTGATTTACGCCAATGTTCTTGGACGACCAGCGGATGCAGATGGACGACAGTTCTGGATCGATGAGCTCGACCGTGGAGTCAGCCGGGGCAGCTTGATGATCGGTTTCTCTGAATCGCCGGAGAACTTGTTGAAAACGCAAACGCTCCCGTAGCGTCGCCGTCCGCCGCGAATTGGCACGGATTTCCACGGATGCTGAGCGCAAACCGTGCCAATTGCTCCTGACCACTACGGATCGGTGAGGCAGAAGCTGTTGCCTTCTGGGTCGATCATCCACGTGTGGTCTGCGAAGTCTTGATGGACCTTGGCACCAAGGTTGACGAGCCGATCGATCTCGGCGCGCCGATCGTTGGTGGCCAGATCAAGGTGGATTCGCTGGTTCTCCCGTGCCGCTTCGTCGATCTGTTGGAAGCAGATCTCCTGGCCGGGCCCGTCGACGAGCACCGTTGGATCTGATTCGGGCGTGAGACCGAGCGCTGCGAGTCTGGCGGTCTCCGCCTCGTCGTAAGGGCGCACTGCGAAGTCGTCGAGCGCCTCTGCCCAGAAGCGGGCGAGGGTCGCCGGGTGTGTCGAGTCGACAACGATCTGAGCGAGTCGGGCCATGGCTCCATCATGGTTCTTCGGTGAAGGATGGCGCCGAGAAATCCGTCGATGACGTCGATGCATCGGCTTAGTGTCAAGACGATGGGGATCACGGTGCTGATTGTTCAACACGGGGAGAAGGAGCGAACCGCGGGTGACCCAGAGCTGACCGACCTTGGACAGGCCCAGGCCCTTCGAACTGCTGCCTACCTCCGTCGAGCGCAAGATGTGGCCGCGATCTGGTCCAGTCCGCTGCTGCGAGCTCGTCAGACCGCGGCGCCGATTGGTGACGCGTTCAGTCTCGGATTACTCACCGATCCTCGGCTCCGGGAGAGGATGAACTGGATCGATCCAACGAACGGCAGCCTCGAGGACTTTCTTGGCGAATGGGAGAGAGCCTCGCTTGATCGTTCCTACGTCCCGACCGTGGGTGATTCGTCGAACGAGGCTGCGCGGCGGTTCATCGAGGCGCTCGTCGGCATCGAGCAACGCTGCAATGACGGGGAGACTGTTGCTGTCGTTGCCCATGGCGGCGTCACCGTCGACATGCTGCGGACGGTGCTCGGCGACGTTGCTGTGAACGAGGCCAATCCCGATCTGATTCCGGACGGCGTGCCGAACTGTGCCATCACAACACTTGCCGTCGACGACGGACGCCTGAGTGTGGCTGGCCTTCCCAATACACGCCACCTGGACGGCAGCTAGGAGTCCTAAGCGTTGCCGCCAACTCGCTGCAGATCGCGCGACGTCAGGTCGAACAGATAGGCGTCGGGCATCCCGAGGGCGAGCCAGAACGCTCCGGCATCGAATGATGAGCCGAGCGTTGATGCCAGCCAGAGGGTCAGAATCGTCCCATGGGTCACAATGATCGGGTGAGTCGCCGCGTGTTCTTCGACGGCCTCACTGAATCGGCGTAGAGCGTCGTCTTGTGGCTCGAACCCGTCAACATCCGCGCCACTGAGGTAGTCGATGACCGCGACGCGATGCTCGTCGCCGGAATCAAACCAGGGCTTTGCGACCTCGCCGAGACGATCGTCAACCGTGACTTCACCAGCCTCGAATAACTCCGCCGTCTCGATTGCCTTCACCTCTGCGCTCGCGACGACGAGGGCGGGTCGTTGAGCGTCGAGTACAGCCGGCCCGAGCTCAGTCGCGAGCTTCCTGCCCTCGCGGGAGAGGGGCCATGCGCTCCGGTCTTCGTCCGGGTTGAGAATGGGCAGCGAATGACGCACAAAGACAAGCCTCGACACGCCCGCACGCTAGCGAACCCGCCGCTCTTGCTTTCGGGTCCGATGTACTCACATGCTCACCCCACAGTGCTGGAGTACGGTCATCGGAGTCGAAGGAGATTCGTGAATTCGAGAACCACAGCCTGACAGCCAGCGCGTCGTGTTTGGCGCGCGCTTTCTCGGGCCGCTGTGCCCATTCCGAAGCTGCCACTTGGTTGGCGCTTCGTTGATCGCACTTGAACTCACGAAAGGACCAAACCGTTGACCAAGATCAACACCCGCGTCGCCACTCCGGATGACGCTGAACACATCAAGCACCTCGCACTGATCAACAACATGTTCCAGCCAGAAGAAATGGATGGTTTCGACGAGATGCTCTCCGGCTTCTTCGACGGCTCGCTGGAAGGTCACCGATGGCTCGTTGCAGCCAACGACGCCAACCCAACCGACGTCGTTGCCGCCGCGTACTACGCGCCCGAGCCCTTCTCGGATCGAATATGGAACCTGTACTTCATCGCCGTCGACCCCAACCAGCACGGAACTGGTGCGGGAACGACCCTGATGGAACAGGTTGAGACTGAGTTGCGAGGCTCGGGCGAAGATGTCGCCCGAGTCCTGATTGTCGACACGTCGAGTGTCGATGACTACGACCAGGCTCGCTCGTTCTACGAGCGGCGAGGGTTTGTCGAAGAGGCTCGGCTCCGCGACTTCTACGGGCCCGGTGATCACAAGGTCACCTTCTGGAAGTCGCTTGTTGACTAGGTGAATCGGCGCGCCCGAGCTCAGCGTTGGTTGAGTTCGGGCGCGCTTCTCAGTGGAGCGGCGACCAGGAGCGGCGCGCCTAACTCCACGATTGGGCGGGCGGCGCTGCAGTAGTTTCTGGCAGGAGGCACTCATGGCTGCACAGAACATCTACGACGATCCAGACTTCCTCGCCGGGTATGCCACGTTGAATCGCCAAGTGCACGGGCTCGACGGTGCAGCTGAATGGCCCGAGCTCAAGAAGCTGTTGCCAGACCTGGCTGGCAAGCGAGTGGCCGACCTTGGTTGCGGGTTTGGATGGTTCAGTCGTTGGGCCGAACAGCAGGGCGCAGCCTCGGTGTTAGGCGTCGATGTCTCGACCAAGATGCTCGAGCGGGCGGAGGCCGAAACGGACTCGGCCACGGTCAGCTATCGATGCATCGACCTTGATGTGCTCGAACTCGACGCAGACGCGTACGACGTGGTGTTCAGCTCGCTCACGCTGCACTATCTGCTCGACCTTGATCGGTTGATGGCCACCATGGCGCAGGCGGTGACGCCAGGCGGCTCGCTGGTGTTCTCGGTGGAACACCCGATATTCAGTGCGCCGACAAGTCAGCAGTTCGAGACGAGTGACGACGGCAACCGAATCTGGCCGCTCGACAACTACCTGGTGGAGGGCAAGCGGGTGACGAACTGGTTTGTTGACGGAGTGGTGAAGCAGCACCGCACCGTTGCCACCTATGTCAACGCCGTGATCGACGCCGGGTTCATTCTCGATCGGATTGTCGAGTTCGGCTCGCCTGCCAGCGCCGTCGGAGAAAACCCAGAACAACGAGACGACTGGCATCGGCCGTGGTTTCTGCTCCTTGGGGCCACTCGGGCTAGCGATTGACGACGTTCGGGTGGACGAGCAGCGACTAACCGGGGGAATCACTAACACGGGAGCCGTCGAGCGCGTGGGGGAGTACGTGCTGCGTCCCGCCAGTGAGCATGTCGATTCGATTCACTCGCTGCTGCGTGTTGTCCGAGAAGCCGGGTTCACCGGTGTGCCGAAGCCGGTGGGAGTCGATGCCGACGGACGGGAGCGACTCGAGTTTGTCGACGGAGAGGTACCGCTCTCCCCGTATCCGGCCTGGGCTCAAAGCGATGCGGCCTTGGCCTCGATCGCTCGCCTGCTGAGACGTCTGCATGACGCGGCAGCCACCTTCGACCCCGGTGTTCACACCTGGAACATGGCGCTCGCCGA
>CALLGK010000295.1 GCA_938009905.1 uncultured Acidimicrobiales bacterium
GACCGTCAGGCAATACCGACGGCTCGGACGGCCCGTCGAAGATGACGACCGTTTCGACTTTCGGAATCCGATCGCGGATTCGGTCGAGGAGCGCCGCATAGGCGAAATCAGCCCACACGAAGACGGCGTCAGAGTTGTCGATCACATAGACCGATTCGTCGTCCGTGAGCCGGTAGTTCAACGGCACAGCAACAACGCCGGCCTTGCGGGCGCCGTGCATGAACGCCATGAGCTCGAGTGAGTTCTGCCCAAGCCACAGCACCTTCTCACCAGGGTCAACTCCGCTCTCGGCCAGGCCGTTCGCGATTTGATTGGTGTATCGGTCGAGCTCACCGAAGTTCATGGTTCTCGCCAGCTGGCCAGGCCGATCGTCGATGATCGCGATCTTGTCTGGCAGCGCTTGAGCGTGTGCGGTGAGCGAGTCCATGCCCTCTGGCTACTGCTGCGCTCGACGGTCCGTCAAACTGCGACGCTTCAGGGGCGAACCATGTTGCGTGCGGCATCGACGATGTCGTCGACGCTGACAAGCACATAGTTGGCAGCCGCTCCGAGCGGGACAAACGAGTCGCGGGCGGCTACTCGACCGATCGATCCGTCGAAACCCCGGTCGACGAGCTCAGCGACGAGACCCTCGCCAACACCACCGGTGCGACGAGTCTCATCAACGACCAACACCCGGCCAGTGACACCGGCCTCTTCGAGCATCTGGTCGACCGGTAGCGGCGCCAACCACCGAAGATCGAGCACCCGAGCGGCGATGCCTTCGCTGGCAAGCGCCTGATGAGCGCGAAGAGAAAGGTGAAGGCCATTGGCCCAAGTTACAATCGTGAGGTCGGTGCCGTCGCCGTGCACTCGGCCTGATCCGATCTCGACAGGCGTGGCATCGAACGGAGCAGTCCACCGTCCGTCACCCGGCTCGTGGAGATCGGCGTCGTGGTAGCGGGCGATGGGCTCGAGGTACACACAGACCGCGCCGTCATGACGGGCATGGTCGATACACGCGGCCAACATGCCGGCGGCATCGCTGGGGTGACCGGGAGAGGCGATGACGATGCCGGGGATGTCGCGCAGGACACTGATCGAGTTGTCGTTGTGGAAGTGACCGCCGAATCCCTTCTGGTACCCGTAGGCCGCAATCCGAATCACCATCGGGTTCACGTACTGCCGCTGCGAGAAGAAGGCCTGCGTTGCCGCTTCGCCACGGAGCTGATCTTCGGCGTTGTGGAAGTACGCAAGGTACTGAATTTCGGGGATCGGCAAGCGCCCGTTGAGCGCAGCCCCCAGGGCCAAGCCCATGATCGACTGCTCATCGAGCAGCGTGTCGAACACTCGGTCGGCACCGAAGGCCTTCTGTAAACCGCGGGTCACGCCGTATGCGCCACCCTTTCGTCCGACGTCTTCGCCAAAGATGATGACGTCGTCGCTCGACTCGACGGCGAGAGAAAGCGTGCGGTTGACGGTTTGCGCAAACGTAAGCTCGTTCTGGAGGCCGTAGAGCACCGTTTTGTGGCCTACGGCCTCCAGAACGGGGGATTTCGTGGGTAAGGGAGCAGCGATCGGGGCCATCACTTCTTCTGCGGTCAGCAGCTCTGGCTCGTCGAGCATGGCGAACACAGCGTCGCGAATCGAGGCTCGCTGATCGAGAATCCAGGTCGCCACATCATCTGCGCCACAAACCCCAGCAGCGACGGCAGCCCGAGCCGCACCGAGCACGGGATCGCGCTCGCGGTCCTTGGCGATGTCAGCGGCTGACCTGTAGGCCGTCTCGACGTCGGTGCCGGCATGCCCGAGGAACCGCACGGTCGACAGATGCAACAGACCGGGGCGACCCGTGGTGCGGATGTCGTCTGCAAGCTCAGACGTGGCGTGCCAGACGTCAACCGGGTCGGCACCGTCGGCCGCTCGAACGGAAAGGTCTGCTCGGCCGTCGACCGAGGCTCGAACCCAATCGTTTGGCGTCGGCACACTCAACCCAAGACCGTTGTCTTCGCACACAAACATCACGGGAGTGCGAAGAGAGTTGCGGAACGAATGGCTCGCCCAGTTGATCGCGCCTTGAGCGGTTGAGTGGTTGAGCGACCCGTCGCCGAAGCTGCACACCACGATCGAGTCGGCAGGCCACGCCGGGGTGGCATCTGGCGCAAACGCAAAGCTGAGGGCCAACCCGACGGCGCGGGGCAAGTGCGACGAGATTGTGGAGGTCTGCGGGATGATCGACAGGTCGTGGTTGCCGAAGACCTTGTGGCGCCCACCGGCGATCTGGTCGGTCGACTTGGCGAGCATGCCTCGCAATACGTCGAGCACCGGATCGTTGTCGGCCACACCAAGGGCCGCGGCCCGAAGCGAACGACCGAGGTAGAACCCTCCCGATCGATAGTGCAGCAACGCAGGGTCGGTCACCCGCAAGGCCGACGCGACGACCGCATTGCTTTCATGGCCAGCTGAACCAATCGTGTAGTAGCCCAAGCCGTGCTCACGTCGAAGCCAACGGGCGGTGTGATCAAGTACGCGGCTGGTGACCTGAGCCTCAAGCCACTCCGCAGCCAGCTCTGCATCAAGCTCCGCCGATAGCGCAGGCTGACCCATGTTGAACTCAAGAGCATCGACGGCATCGAGCAGCGCTTCTTCGAGTGGATCGAGATCAGTTGGGCGTTGCGCCATATGGCCTCAGCTCTCCTCGGGCGGGCGGAGATCCGACGCTCCGCGGTGTTGAGTCTGACCGTCAACCTCGTGAATCGCACGTTTGTGGGCGCGACGCGGGGCCAGACCGGCCAGATTGACGGTGTAAGGCAAGTGTTACGCGTGAGTGTCTTCAGCCCAGATAGCTCGACTTTTGGGCGTCGGAACGCTAGTTCCAGGCCAGCGGCCGCGAAATTCCCGCTCCTGACGCAGCATCGCGCCGTGCCGGGCGATGTCGCGAGGAGACGTCCAGAACAGCCCAGATGTCGCCCAAGTGACGAAATTGACGGTCGCCCTGTGCGCCAAGTTCAAAACCGTCTATCGTGGCCGGGCTTACAAATGTAAGCGCTTACATTCGCTCGGTTGGCACCCAGAAGGGGTCTCTCTGAGAGAGTGCAAGTGGGGAGAACCGTTCGACCCCCCGTCGAACCTACGAAGGGAAGTACAACCGATGCGCATGTCGCAGTGGAAGTCCTTGCTCGCTCTTCTGTTCGCTTTTGCCTTGGTGGCAGCAGCGTGCAGTGGTGATGATGCAACTGACACCGATGCAGGATCAGATTCCAGCGAATCCGACGATTCCGGGTCTTCAGATGATGAAGCCATGGAAGACGAAGAAGACGCCATGGAAGACGACGAAGAAGATGCCATGGAAGACGACGCCATGGAAGACGAAGAAGACGCCATGGAAGATGACGCCATGGAAGACGAGG
>CALLGK010000296.1 GCA_938009905.1 uncultured Acidimicrobiales bacterium
CGACGCCCCCCGCTTGGCCCCTCCGCGTGCAGCGAGATCCCTCGCAGGTAGATCTCTTCACCATTGAGCACGATCTTGTTGCCATCGGTGGCGATCGTGCGCAGCCCAACCTCAGCGCTGAGCTGGTCGACGACGTCGCCGGTGGCCACCTCGTAGAGCGTCCAGGTGACGGGATGCAGCACAGGTGAGTCGGGCGACCAGCGATCGAGATGAGCAACCGCATCTGCGGTTGCGTAGGTGTCTGGGGTGTCGCTGTTCGACCCCGCTACTTCACCAATGGTGAGTTCGGCGAGTTCGACCCGCACCTGCAGGCCTTCGCTCTTGCCGGCAACCTCGAAGCCGCCGATGACGGATCCGTCTGGGGCCATCGTGAGCCATGCGTCGGCCAGAAAGGCGGCGGGGACAGTGACGAGATCGACCGAACGGTGAATGCCACCGAAGTTCCACCAATCGGAGCGCATGGCCGGGATCCGGTCGGGCGTGCGACGATTGTCGACCTGCACCACGAGCGAGTGGTTGCCGACGCCGAGGCGTCCGGTCACTTCGACGGCGAACGGCCCGAAGCCACCGATGTGAGTGGCGAGCTCTTCGCCGTCGAGGAAGACCCGAGAGGTGTGGTTCACGGCTCCGAAATGAAGAAACTGGCGTTCGCCATCGGCCGGAACCTGGTCGGTTTCCACCTCGATCAGGCGGCGATACCAGATGGTTCCCTCGTAGAAGTGGAGCTCAGGATGCTGGGTGTTCCAGTCGCCAGGCACGACCAGCTCGAGCGAGGTGTCGAAGTCGTATTCGACCCGATCAGCGGGGTGTCGTGGTTTGAAATCTCGAAAGAAGCCTTGCTTGTTGCGCTCACCCAGGATGTTGATCCAGCCCGTGTCATACGGGTCGGCAATGGCGCGCCAGGTGCCATCGAGAGACCGGGTCTGCCCGGCCGCATGGCGACCGGAAAGGTTGGTGAGTGGGCTGATGCCAGTGCTTTGCGTGGCGTGGCTCCACGTCGTGTCCATCACCGAACGGACGTTACGGGCACCCTCAGGCGGTGTCGAGTTTGCGGAACCCTTCGGCCAGACGGCCAGTTGGCAAACCGCCACGTTCGGCGATCGATTCGCCCCACTCCCGCATCATCACCGGAATGCGCTCTGGCGTTTGCATCTGGCTCTCGTGACACAACAATGCCTCGATCTTGGCGTCGAACGTGTCGGTGATGTCGACGAAGTGATCGGCGTCTGGGCCGCCAACGATCCACACCTCGGGTACGGTGTGAGGCTCGAGCCCATCTTCAAGAAACAGGCTGGTGTGGGCGAACTCGTTGCGGCTGTCTGGGTAGACGGCGCACATGGTTGCCTCGCCGGTGGCGATGTGGTCTGGGTGGCTCCCGTAGATGCGCTCGAAGTTGCGAATCGGCGATTGCGTGACAACTCGATCGGGCTTCACGATGCGAATGACTCGGCTGATCTCTTTGCGAAGCTCGATGGTGACTTCAACCGCCCCGTCTGGAAACCCCAGCCAATGCAGTTCGGTCACGCCAACGACCTTGGCCGCCGCGGTCTGCTCTTCGCGCCGAATCTCGGCCATGCGCTCTCGCGAGATTGTGTTGTCTGAGCCGCCCGCTTGCCCGTCGGTGACGAGGCAGTAGACGACGTTGTGGCCCTGAGCGGTGAGTGCGGCGGTGGTTCCTGCGCAACCAAAGTCGAGGTCGTCTGGGTGGGCGGCAACACAGAGAATGGTGAGAGGCCCAGATGCTGCGGCGTCGGACGTCGAGTCGGTCATCGTCCCACGCTAGCCAGCAGCTATGCCGCAGCAGCTATCGGGCGTGGGCCAGACTGACGGCATGGGATCGATGAGCGAGGAAGACCGTGAGAACTACCTGGCCCAGCCACACGTCGGTGTGATGGCCATTGAGTCACCGGGTCGAGGGCCGCTCGCCGTGCCGATCTGGTACGCCTACGAACCAGGCGGCGATGTCACGATTCTGACTCATCCAGAATCCCGCAAAGCCAAGCTCCTCGACGACGCTGGCCGATTCAGCCTGTGCGCCCAGACCGAGACGCTCCCGTACAAGTACGTGATGGTCGAGGGCCCCGTGATCGAGCGTCGTCAGTGCGACGTTGAGGCCGACGCTCGTCCGATGGCCCACCGATATCTGGGCAAAGCCATGGGCGATGACTACATCGGTGATGGCGAGGACAGCTCAAGCGTCGTGTACGTGATGCGCCCCGAGCGCTGGTATTCGGTCGATTACGGCACTGAGTAGCTCAGCAAGGGCACTGAGTAGTTAGTTGTCAGCACTGCGTAGGGCCGTTCAACCCTGGTTGTTCGTCCCATAATCCGGCACACTGGGCTCGTGACGTCTGTCACCGCACCTCGCAAACCGGCTCATCCGATCCTCGAGCTGCGTTCGCCAATTGAGTTCTGGGCGTTCGTGGCTTCTTCGCCGATCCTGCGCTTGGCCCCGAAGGGCCAGGGTCGCCCGGTGCTGGTGCTGCCGGGGTTCACCGCCACAGACAAAAGCACGATCCCGCTGCGAATGCTCCTGCGCCAGCTCAAGCACCAACCGAGTGGTTGGGGTCTTGGTCGCAACATGGGGCCAACCGCCGAGAAGCTCCTCGGCGTGCGCGAGCTGCTCGAAGAGCTGGTCGACGAATCGGGCGGACCAGTGCCGATCGTCGGATGGTCGCTCGGTGGCGTCTTCGGACGCCTGGTCGCCCAGGAGCACCCCGATCTTGTCGAGCAGGTGATCAGCCTCGGCAGTCCGTTCAACTTCGGTGTGCGCGAGAAGAGCACGCTCACACCGCTGTGGGACTACCTCGCCGAGAGGTCCGACTTTGTGCGCGACGCCGACAACGTCGATCTCGATCAGATCCCGGTCCCGTCTACCTCGATCTACACCCGCACCGATGGAGTGGTGGCCTGGCGCAGTTGCGTGCAGTCCGACGGACCGATGGCCGAAAACGTCGAAGTGCGAGGCAGCCACATTGGCCTCGGCGTCAACGTGTCGGTCAGCATTGTCGTGGCCGACCGATTGGCACAGCCAGTGTCGTCGTGGGAGCCGTTCTCGCCAAAAGCCCGAACGGCGTGGATGTTTCCTGGGCGCTAGTAGCAAGCAAACCGAGCAACAGAACAGCGTTTGAAGCGGGCGGCCTTCAGATCCAATTGAGCAACAGCGATAGGCGGATATGAAACAACTTTCGGGACTCGACTCGGCCTTCCTCACCATGGAGAGCTCGACCACCGTTGGTCACATCACGGGTGTGCTGGTGATCGACACGTCAACGTCGCCAGAGCCGTGGACGTTCGAGCGGTTCCGTCGCCACTTGTTGTCGCGCATGCCCGCGCTGCAGCCCTTCACCCAGCAACTTGTCGAGGTGCCACTCGGCCTCGACCGCCCCTACTGGATTGACGCTCCCAACTTCGACCTCGACTACCACCTGCGCCACGTCGCCGTGCCCGGTGATGAAAGCCGCATTGCCTTCGCCGAGCTGGTATCTCGTATTCACGCCCGGCCGCTCGACCGCAGCCGTCCGCTGTGGGAGTGCTACGTGGTCGACGGCTTGCCAGACGGATGTAGCGCGCTGGTCACCAAGGTGCATCATGCCGCCATCGACGGCGTGTCAGGGCAAGAGCTGCTGGCCTCGCTCGTTGATCTCGAGGCCGATGCTCCCGTCCCGGCAGAGGTCGAGGAATACGTCGCCCCCAACGCCACCAACCCGGAAGACGTCATGGCTCGGGCCATGTTGTCGCTGGCTGCCTCGCCGTTCCGCATGATCAAGGCCGGTGTCACCATCGGTCGATCGCTTCCCATTCTCGGACAGTTGCTCGAAACGGTCGACACCGGCGGCAAGAAGTCGTCTGTGGTCGATTCGATCACCAACCGCATGTCGGCTCCCGAGACACCCTTCAACAAAACCATCGGTCCCCACCGACGTTGGGCCTATTCGTCGGTGCCTCTCGACGACGTCAAGGCCATCAAGAACGAGCTCGGCCTCACCGTGAACGATGTGGTGCTTGGCGTCGTTGCCGGTGTGCTCCGCCGTTGGCTCGAAAACAACGGCGGCATTCCCGACCGATCGTTGGCCGCCATGGTGCCCCTGTCCGTGCGTAAGGAAGGCGACGCTGGCCAGTTCGGCAATCAGGTGTCTGGCACCGTTGCCACCTTGGCCACGCATCTCGACGACCCAATCGAACGCCTCAAGGCAATTCATCAGGGCATGAACGTTGCCAAGCAGTCGCAAGACGCACTACCGGCCGAGATCCTCACCGACATCACGCAGGTGGCGCCGCCGGCCGTGGCCGCACTGGCCTCGCGCCTGATTGCATCGAC
Source organism: uncultured Acidimicrobiales bacterium (assembly GCA_938009905.1). GTDB lineage: Bacteria > Actinomycetota > Acidimicrobiia > Acidimicrobiales > SZUA-35 > CALEWY01. The sequence goes on from CALLGK010000296.1 coordinate 4,322, forward strand.
CAAGTTGGCCGACCGCGTCAACCTGCCATTCAACGTGGTGGTGTCAAACGTGCCTGGCCCGCCGATTCCGATCTACCTGGCCGGAGCCGAGATCAAAGGCAACTTCCCGGTGTCGGCCATTGTCGACGGTGTCGGCCTCAACGTCACCGTGCAGTCGACCAACGGCATGCTCGACTTCGGCTTCGTGAGCGATCGAGACCTGGTGCCCGACCTGTGGGATATGGCCGAATCCGTATCAGTCGAGCTCAAGTCGCTCATGAAGGCCGCCGGTGTCGCAAAGAACAAGGGCAAGAAGAAAAAGCGCTAACCCTCCTAGGGGTCAGGTACAAAACGT
>CALLGK010000297.1 GCA_938009905.1 uncultured Acidimicrobiales bacterium
TCGCCTGCTCCCCTCTACCACGCCGCGCCGCTGCGCTTTTGTATGGCGACCCACTCGATCGGAAGCACGGTCGTGGTCATGGAGCGCTTCGATCCTGAGGAGTACCTGGCGGCCATCGAGAAGTATCAGGCCACGCACACCCAGCTCGTCCCGACGATGTTTGTTCGCATGCTGAAGCTGGATGAAGATGTGCGCGCCACCTATGACGTGTCGAGCCTGATCGCAGCCGTCCATGCGGCGGCTCCCTGCCCTGTCGCAGTCAAGGAACAGATGATCGAGTGGTGGGGCCCGGTCATCCACGAGTACTACGCAGGCACGGAAGGCAACGGATTCGTCTACTGCAACAGCGACATGTGGCTGGGCCACAAGGGCACGGTTGGCATGCCCATCAACTGTGTGGTGCACATCGTCGGCGAAGACGGTGAGGTTGTTGAGCAGGGCGAAGAGGGCACGATCTACTTTGAGGGCGGCAGCACCTTCGAGTACCACGGCGATGAAGAGAAGACGGCGTCGTCACGGCATCCCAAGGGCTGGAGCACGCTCGGTGATGTCGGCAAGCTCGACGAAGACGGCTTCCTCTACCTCACCGATCGCAAGGCCTACATGATCATCTCGGGCGGCGTGAACATCTATCCGCAGGAAGCCGAGAACATCCTCACGATGCACCCCAAGGTGTTCGATGTGGCCGTCATCGGCGTGCCGAACGAAGACTTTGGTGAAGAGGTGAAGGCGGTCGTGCAGGTGGCAGAAGGCGTCGAGGCCAACGACGACCTCGGGCGTGAGCTTGTTGCCTATTGTCGAGAACACCTGGCAGACGTGAAGTGTCCTCGCACGATCGACTTCCGCGACGAACTCCCCCGTCACCCCACCGGCAAGCTCTACAAGCGCTTGCTCAAAGACGAGTACTGGGCCGGTCACGACTCCCGCATCATCTAATTCTCTTCCGTTCTGGAGGCCGTAGACCACGTTTTGGTGCTCTACGGCCTCCAGAACGGTGAGTTTTCGCCGGCTAGTGGCCCTGTTGTCTCAGCGACCCTGGAAGTTGGCGGTGCGCTTTTCCATGAAGGCCTTGACGCCCTCGGCGTAGTCGTCGCTCTCCATGCAGGCCCGGATTGCCGCGCTCACTTCGGCCCGGTTGCGATCGGGTTCGGCCCGCAGATGATCTGCGGTAGCGAGCTTGGCCGCGCGCTGGCTTAGCGGTGCTCGAGCAGACATCGTTGCGGCCTGCGCCCGCACGAACGTCTCAAGCTCTGCCTTCGGCAGCACTCGGTTGGCGAGGCCAGTGCGAAGTGCAGCATCGGCGTCGACAAGGTCGGCGGTGTACACCATCTCTTTGGCCGTCGACGGCCCAACCAGGTCGATGAGCACCCCGAGCCCGTCGGCCGCATACCCAATGCCGAGCCGAGCGGGCGGCAGACCAAAGCGGGCATCGTCTGCGCAGTAGCGAATGTCGGCGCTCAGCGCGATGGCGAGGCCGCCACCGATGCAGAAGCCGTGCACCATGGCGATCACCGGCTTGCCGATGGCGGCGATGGCATCCGTTGCGCCGGCCGTTGCCGACGCATAGCCGTCGCTCTTACCTGGGCCCCGCTCCTCGTTGAACTGACTGATATCGGCCCCAGCCACGAAGGCCGTTTCACCCGCGCCGCGTAGCACCACAACTCGCACGGCCGGATCGGCGTCGAGGGCTGCGCACAGGTCGGGCACGGCTCGCCACATGTCGATCGTCATGGCATTGCGGCGAGCCTCGTGATCGAAGGTGATCCAGCCGATCGAACCGTCGATCTGGCTTGTCACCTGCGGTCCGGCCTGGTTGGTGGCGTCTTCTGTCATGCCGGCGACCGTAGCGCCGCGGTGGTCCGACGACCGAGTTGCCAGCTGAGGAGGGCGGCGCCAGAACCGGCGATCATCAGCATGACGGCACCCGTGATCCAAAACGGCGTGAACCCGGCTCGTTCGATGATCTGTCCGCCAATGACCGGTCCGGTGCCGGAGCCGACAAACACGCCGGTCTGGGCCACGCCGGTTGCAGCCGCCGGGGCCGACGGGTTGTTGCGAATGACCGAGAGGTTGATGAGGCCGGGCCATGACCAGCCCGCAGCAAATGCCAACACGGGGCCCAACACATAGGTGATGGGTTGATGGAATGACAGCACGAGGAATCCCACCGATCCGAGAAGCATGAGCGTGGATGCTCGCTTGATCGGCTTGATCCGTCCCAAGTCGGCCAGCCGGCCATGCACGAGTCGAGAGGTGATACCGGCGGCGGAACCAGCGGTGAGCAACAGGCCAGCCCAACGCGCGTCGATGCCGGCGTCTTCGGCCCCAACCACGAGGAACCCGGCAAGGCTCACCGCAGCTGCAGCAGCAAAGGTGCCGACGGCGCCATATTGCACGAGAACCCGGAGCGGTAGATCGGGTTGTCCGCTCGATGGCGAGGGTCCCGACGGATCGTCGTTGCCAGCCAGCTCGTCGGCCGGGATCACCGATGACGTCGTCGTTGCTCGGCCAGGCGCTAGCGCGGCGGCTCCAACCGCAAAGGCTGCGCCAAACAAGTAGGCCCAACGCCAGCCGATCGTTTCGGCCACTGTCGGCACCATGAGTCCACCGATCAACGTGGCCAGCGGCATGCCCGACTGCTTGACCGCAACCGCGAACCCCATTCGAGTGGGCGCAAGCCGCTCGGCGATGATCAGGTTGGCCGCCGGCTGGTTCATGGCGTTGCCGATGCCGGCGCCAATGAGAGCAAGGGTCAGTGTGAGCGCACTCGACACCAGCGCCGCGATCACCAGCATCGTCATGACCGTGAACGACAGGCCGACCCGCAAGGCCCGACCTCCGCCAAGTCGATCAGCCGCCCGTCCAAGAATTGCGGAGCCCAAAGCACCTGCGGCGAAATAGCAACCGATGGCAAGACCAAGCGCCCCTTCGCCAAGGCCAAGGTCGCGGCCGAGCTGCACGCCAATCGCTCCCGTCAGAAACGCCGGGAAGATGCTCGACATGGCGCCGGTGACGGCGGCGGCCGTTGCTCGGATCTCGTCGGCCGGAGCGGCGTTGCGTCGGCCCACGCCGAGAGCCTACGGTCCGACCAGATGAACTGGGCCTATCTCGACAGCGAGCGTCCGCTTGCCTTCGCCCATCGTGGCGGTGATACGGCGGCGCCCGAGAACACGATGGCGGCCTTCGCCCACGCTGTCAGCCTCGGCTACCGCTATCTCGAGACCGACGTGCACCGAACGACGGACGGCGTGCTGGTGGCGGCCCACGATTCCGGGCTCGAGCGAGTGGGCGGCGAAGCCAAAGAGATCTCAGATCTCACCTGGGACGAGCTGCAACAGGTCGACCTCGGTGATGGCCACCGAGTGCCCCGATTTGGCGATCTACTCGAGGCGTTCCCCGACACTCGATTCAACGTCGAGCCAAAGGCCGACGATGCCGTCGATCAGCTGGCCACCACAATCTCCGACTACAAAGCGATCGATCGAATCTGCATCGGTTCATTCCGGGACGACCGGATCAACCGGATGCGAGAGCTTCTTGGTCCTGGCCTCTGCACGTCGGCCGGCCCCAAGGCAGTGGCCCGGATCTTCGCCGCGATGTTGACCAAGCGGCAATGGACCGGCGGGCACGCCAGCTTGCAGATCCCCGCCTCGTTTGGCCCGCTCCGGGCCGACAAGCGACTGATCGACGGGGCCCACCGGCTCGGGATGCAGGTGCACGTTTGGACGATCAATGACGAAGCAACGATGCGAACGCTTCTTGAGAACGGTGCGGACGGCGTGATGACCGACAAGGTCGAACTCCTTCGAGACGTCTTGATTGATCGCGGCGAGTGGACAGGCGGCCCTAATGAAGAACATGGAGACTGACCATGACTGACGCACCCGTGCGAGTCGAAGACGCCAGACTCGGCACCAAGGGAATGGTCTGCACCGTCGACCAACTCGCGTCCGTAGCTGGGCTGCGCATGCTGGTCGCCGGAGGTAACGCGGCCGATGCAGCCATCGCCGCATCGGCGGCCTTAGCCGTGACCACCCAGCACATGTGCGGCATGGGCGGTGACCTCTGGGCCCTGCTGCACGGTCCTGAGCAAACAGGTGGCGCCCCGTTGACGCTGAATGCGTCTGGCCGGGCAGGTTCGGGAGCCGATGCGGCCGAGCTTCGGGCTGAAGGTCTCACCACGATGCCCTTCAAGAAAGACATCCGCAGCGTGTCGATCCCCGGCTGCGTCGACGGTTGGGTGGCGCTTCACGAGCGCTGCGGGTCGCTCGACCTGGCCGAGGTGCTGCAACCGGCGATCGACTTGGCCGAGAACGGGTTCCCGGCTTCTCCCCTGCTTGTTGCGTCGCTGCGACACATCGTCGACACGGAGGGTAACGACGACTATTTCCCCGACGGCAGGCCAGCGGTCACCGGTCAGCTGCTTCGTCGCCCCGGTGTGGCTCGCTCGTTTCGGGCCATTGCGGAGCACGGTCGTGACGGGTGGTATCTCGGCGAGTTTGGCGAAGGGTTGATGGCGCTCGCTCCCGGGCAGTTCAGCCGAGACGATCTGGCAGCGCATCAGGCCGAGTGGGTTGAGCCGACGGTGGTTGATGTGTGGGGACACCGGCTTTGGACGGTGCCGCCGAACTCCCAGGGCTACCTGTCGCTCGCGGGTGCCGCCATCGCGGCTGGACTGCCGTTGCCGGAGGATCCCGACGATCCACTCTGGGCGCACATTCTGGTTGAGTCGGCAAAGCAGGCCGCCGTCGATCGGCCCGAGGTGTTGTTCGAAGGTGCGAACGGAGCAGCGCTCGTGAGTGAGGACCGGCTCGGACCGAAGCGAGACGCGATCTCGCTTGAGCATGCGTCAACCCTTGTGCCGCCAGGGATCGGCGGCGGAACCATCTATCTGTGCGTCGTCGACGGAGACGGATTTGGCGTGTCGCTCATGCAGAGCAATGCTGCCGGGTTCGGATCTGATCTTGCCGTGCCCGGGGTCAACGTGTTCCTCCAGAACCGAGGTTTTGGATTCTCGATCACCGAGGGCCACCCAGCTGAGCTTGGGCCAGGACGTCGACCACCGAGCACCTTGTCACCGGCTCTCATCACGAGCAGCGATGGCCGACTGCGCACCGTGCTCGGGGCGATGGGAGGCGACGGGCAACCACAAGTCGTGCTGCAGATGGCTGCACGGTTGCTGCACGCCGGGCAACGACCGGGCCGAGTGCTGACCGACCCGCGGTTCACGCTCAACGTCCCAAACCCGGTTGGGTTCGATACCTGGGCGAAGTCTGATCAGATTGCGGTTGCGCTCGAGGAGGGCAACCCGTGGGCGGCCGGGCTCGAAGCCCGCGGCCATCAGCTCGAACCCAGGCGATGGGGCGAGGGGCTCTTTGGCCACGCCCACCTCATCGACGTCCGAAGCGATCATCTCGCTGGCGTCGCCGACCCCCGAGCCCGAATCGGCGCAGCCATCGGCCTCTGATTCCGCCTCCCGTTTTTCCGGTTCTGGAGGCCGGAGAGCACCAAAACGTGGTCTACCGCCTCCAATTCCGAAACAGCGTTCCGAACTGGAGGTTGGAAGGTACGAAAACGTGGTCTACGGCCTCCAGAACCGGGATGGAGCGGGAGTTACTGCGGGTCGACGAATTGGGGTTCGCGCTTGTCGAACCATGCCTTGATGGTCTCGACCTGGTTGGGGCTGCCGATGAGCTTGCCGATCTCCATCCGCTCGGCTGCGAAGCCTTCGGCCGTCGACATCTTGGGCGCCTCGTTGAATAGGCGCTTTGCGGCCCGAACAGCGTCTGGCGACTTCGTGGCGATCTCGTGAGCCATGGCCATGGCTCGTGCATGCGGATCATCGTCGAGGTATGTCGCAAGTCCGATCTCGACGGCCTCTGACGCTTCGACCATGCGTCCGGTGAAGGTGAGTTCCTTCGCCACGTCAAGCCCGACAAGGTTCACCAGCGCCTGCGTGCCGGTCATGTCGGGCACAAGCCCCCAACGAATCTCGAGCACCGACATCTTGGTGCCAGGTGCGATGATGCGGATGTCGGCACCGAGCGCCAGCTGGATACCTCCACCGAGCGCATGTCCCTTCAGCGCTGCGATGACGGGGACCGGCAGCTCGGTCCAGCCGTAGACGGCCTGTTGGCCACGATGCGTGATGCGGCCCTCCATTGGGTCGGTAATGGCCGGCTCGGGGTCGTTGCTCGAGGCGGCTTCGTCGCTGTCGCCCGCCATGCCTTGGAAGCTCGAGAAGTCAAGGCCGGCGCAGAACGAGTCGCCCTCGCCAGACAGCACGACGCAACGAAGTGATGACTCGGTGGCCAGTGACGCTGCGGTTTCGGTCAACGCTTTAAACATGGCCGGGTCAAGCGCGTTGCGCTTGTCTGGGCGGTTGAGGCGGACGTCGGCCACGCCATTGTCGATAGTGACGGAGATGCGATCGCTCATACCGGCACACTACGTCAGTGGGCTAGCGGGGATGACACTCAGCCTTGGCTCAGCTCACTCACGGCTCAGCTCACCTACGGCTCAGCTGACGTACGGGCAGTGCCGGCAGCCTCGCTGACAGCATGGCCGGCCCGCCAAATATGGAGCAGTCATCACGAAGAGGCCAGTTGTGGGGTCTATGTAGCCCTGTTGACCAGCCTCGCATGCCACACGATGGGCGGCCATACACGACTCATACGTGGGATCGTCGACGTCGAAGCGTGAAGGATGAGGGGTGGCGAGACCGTCCGGACGGATGGCCTGCGGCTCCGAAGTTGACACCTTCAGAAGTTACCGGCGGGTCGGAGAATT
>CALLGK010000298.1 GCA_938009905.1 uncultured Acidimicrobiales bacterium
ATCATGCCGGCGTCGAGAGCGTCGGCGACCCGGTGAGCTCGACCGACGTCGCCTGTCCACAGATACCCGGCCAGCCCGTACTCGATGTCGTTCGCCATCGCGACAGCATCGGCCTCGTCACTGAACGGGATTGCCGTCAGCACCGGGCCGAAGATCTCCTCCTGGGCAATCCCCATCTCGTTGCGAGCTCCCGTGAAGAGCGCCGGCGCAACGAAGTTCTCTGATGGCGCATCGGCCATGTTTGTCCCGCGATGCACGGTGGCGCCTTCGCTCGCAGCCTTGTCGAAGTAGCTCTGCACTTTCTCGCAGTGCACCGGGTGCACGAGTGGCCCAATCACGGTCGACGGATCGAGCGGGTGGCCAACCGGGATGCCTTTGATTCGCTCAGCAAGCTTGGCCGTGAACGAGTCATAAATCGACTCTTGGATCAGCACCCGGCTTGACGACGTGCAGCGTTCGCCGTTGAGGCTGTAGATCATGAAGATCACCGCGTCCATGGCCCGATCAAGATCGGCATCGTCAAACACGATGACTGGGTTCTTGCCACCGAGCTCGAAGTGCACCCGCTTGAGGGTCGGTGCGCCCTGGGCTTGGATCAGCGAGCCGGTATGCGACTCACCAACAAAGGCGATGGCCTTGATCGCGGGATGCTCAGTGAGGGACTTGCCAGCGGTCTCGCCCATGCCGTGCACCACGTTGAGCACACCGGCCGGCAGTCCGGCCTCGAGCGCCGTCTCGGCCAGTAGGTGAGCGGTCAGCGGGCTCCACTCAGCTGGCTTGTGCACCACGGTGCAGCCGGCCGCCAAGGCGGGCGCGATCTTCCACGTGCTGAGCATGAATGGCGTGTTCCAGGGCGTGATCACGCCGACCGGCCCGAGAGGAACCCGAGTCGTGTAGTTGATGTGCGTGTCGGTCGGGAGGCTCTGTCCGTCTGCCGCGCTCGGCGCCTGGTCGGCGAAGAAGCGGAAGTTCGCCGCACCTCGAACTGCAGCCGCACTCATGAATCTGATCGCCTGACCGGTGTCGATCGACTCGACCACCGAGATCTGCTGCGCCCGCTCTTCGATGAGATCGGCAACGTCGTGGAGGATGGCCTTTCGCTTGACGCCTGGCGTTGCTGACCACTCGGCAAACGCTTGAGCCGCCGCCTTCGACGCTCGATCGATGTCTGCCGCGTCGCCAGCGGCCACGTCGCCGAGTTTCATCGAGTCGATCGGCGAGTGGTTCTCGAATGTCGCGCCATCAGCGCTTGGGACCGACTCGCCACCGATCAGGTGGTTGGTCGTCTCGGCTGCGAAGCGGGCCAGGTGTTCGCTGGCGGCAGCAAGGTTGGTGTCAAAGTCGGCAGCGCTAGCCATGGTTGTTCTCCTCTGAGGCCTTGCGTTCCATGTAGGGCCGAATGTGATTTCGGTTGATTCGAAACTCGGGATCGATCTCTTGCACCTCGGCGCTGAACGCGATCTTCAGCGGACCACTGGCCAAGGTTTCCTCGGCCGTGTCGATCAGACGAGTGACGAATCTGGTCTTCGCCTCGGCCTCTCGCCCCGGGCCAATACGAGCGACGATGGCCACAAACGCAAACTCTGAATCTGCCGTGGCGACCCGATAGTGCTCACGGCCAACGGCTCTTGTTCGGAGTCCCGCAACGGGCGGTAGCCCATCGTCGATGGCTGCGCCGTGGATGGCTGCGACCAATCCATCGATGTCGTGATGGCGTGCCAGATTCTGCGAGTACTCAATCGTGATGTGCGGCATTGCTTCACATGTTAGACAAATGGATACGAAAAGTGTTTAACATGTGCATCATGCGATTGCTTTCGTACTCGGTCAACGGTCAGCCAAGCTTTGGATTAGTGAGCGAAGACGGTGCCGGCGTGGTCGATCTGAGCGCCCGAATTCCAGACGTGTCCGACCTGGGCCAGCTCGTGTCGACCGGCCAGATCGATAAGGCAAGCGCCTTCATGTCTGACGATGCCGACCATCAGCTGTCGCAGATCACCTACGAGCGCCTACTCCCCTGGCCTCGCAAGATCTTCTGTATCGGCGTGAACTACGGCGGCCGGGCTGACGAGTACGCCGACAAGAGCGACGCCGCCTTTCCGAGCGTGTTCCCTCGCTTCCCCGACGGATTCACCGGACACGGCCAACCGCTCGTTCGACCACCAGAAAGCCCGCAGCTCGACTACGAAGGTGAGATTGTTGCCGTCATCGGCAAGGCCGGCCGCCGCATTCCGATGAGTGATGCCCGGTCACACCTTGCTGGCCTGTCGCTCGGCAACGAAGGCACCATCCGAGATTGGGTTCGTCACGCCAAGTTCAACGTCACGCAAGGCAAGAACTGGATCTCGAGCGGCGCTATCGGGCCGCACCTGGTGACGATGGACGAGCTTCCCAGCTCGTTTGACGACCTCAGAATCACCACGCACGTCAACGGCGAACTCCGCCAGGACGACTCTCCAAAGACGATGAAGTACTCGATCGACTATCAAATTCACTATCTGTCGACCTTCACCGAGCTCCATCCTGGCGACGTGATCTTTACCGGCACCCCCACCGGTGCCGGCGCTCGACAAGACCCACCCGTCTGGCTTGTTCCTGGCGACGTGATTGATGTCCACGTGCCAGAACTCGGCACGCTCACCAACACCGTCGTCGACGAGTTCAGCAGCGACCAGCTGGCCCAACATCCGATTTCGGCACCGGAGCCGCAGTAATGGCAGACGACGTGTTGCGCTCATTCGACCAGTCGTTGCCCATGGCGCTCATGCGGGCCCGTGAAGCAACGATGCGCCGGTTCCGGCCGATCTTGGCCGCCCACGACCTCACCGAGCAGCAGTGGCGGGTGCTCCGGGCCCTCAACCAAGCCGATGACCCGCTCGATGTCGGCGACCTCGCCGACACGACGTTTCTGCTTGGCCCGAGTCTCTCGCGCATCCTGAGCAATCTCGATGGCCGAGGGTTCATCCGCAGGCGAACGGCCCCGGACGACCAACGACGATCGATCATTTCGCTGTCGGCAAAGGGCCGCCGGCTTGTCGCTCGAATCGCCCCAGCGTCAGAAGCCCAATATGCCGAACTCGAGACGCTGATTGGCGACAAAGATCTCGCAACGCTCTTCGACCTTCTCCAGAAGCTCACCAGCACTGCTCCCAGCAACGCAGATGAGGTCGTAGCCGCCAACGCGTCCAACCACGCTCCGCTGGAGGAAAGCGCATGACCCTCGATGTCATTGCCGAGGCTCAGCGTCTCGACGAGGCAGAACGAACGAGAACGCAGATCGTTCCCACGACTGAGTTGTTTCCCGACACGACGCTCGACGACGCCTACCGCATTCAGGCGGCATGGCAAGACATCAAAGAAGCCAGGGGCGAGACCCTCGTTGGCCACAAGATCGGGTTGACGTCGCGAGCCATGCAGATGGCCATGAACATCGACACGCCAGACTCCGGTTTCCTCACAGACGCCATGGTGTTTCATGCCGGCGATCAGATTCCGGCGGCCGATCATCTCGACCCCAAGATCGAGGTTGAGCTGGCCTTCGTGCTGGCGATCGACCTCGACGCCGATGCCGTGACCGCTGCCGACTTCGGCGTTGAATCCGTGCTCGATGCCACCAACTACGTCGTGCCGGCACTCGAACTCATCGCCGCCCGCAGCTTCAGGCGCAACCCAGAAACGGGTCGAACCCGCACGGTGGTCGACACCATCAGCGACAACGCCGCCAACGCCGGGATCATCACCGGCGGCGAGCAGATCGGCCCCCGAGACGCCGACCTCCGCTGGGTTGGCGCCATGCTCTCCCGCAGCGGCGTCATCGAAGAAACCGGCCTTGCTGCCGGTGTGCTTGGCCACCCCGCATCAGGCATCGTCTGGCTAGCCAAGCGCTATGTCGAGCAGGGCATGACACTCAAGGCTGGCCAGACGATTCTCGCCGGATCATTCACCAGGCCCATCGACGTGCGAGCGGGCGACACCTTCACCGCCGACTATGGCCCCCTCGGCGCGTTCAACGTCGACTTCACCTAGCCACACACCAAGCTCTGCCATCAAGCTCTCCCGAGGAACACCATGACGGAAACCGAGAACACCTACCACCAAGCGCCAGACGAGATTCTTGGCGCACCCCGTGGATGCCCCGTGCATCAGGACTGGAACCCGCTCGGCGACGACTACCTCGCCGACCCCTACCCCATCGCGGCCCAACTCCGCGACGACCACCCCGTCTTCTATGCCGAGGAGGTGGGGTATGTGGTTGTGACCCGCATGGAGGATGTCGAGGAGGTCTTTACCAACCCAGACATCTACGCGTCGTCAAACGTGCAAGACCCGCTCTATCCGCTCGACGAACGAGCAACAGACGTGTTGGCAGCACCCGACTTCAACCCGACGGCCGTCATGTCGAACCGGGCCGAACCAGATCACGCCCGCATCAGGGTCTACACCCGCAAGGGCTTCTCGAAGCGCCGCCTCCGCACGCTCGAGGACTACATGCGAGAACGAGCCAACGCACTCCTCGACGCCATGCTCGACACCGGTGCCAGCAACGGAAACCGAGCCGAGTACGTCAAGGCCCTCGCCTTCCCGCTCCCAGCCGAAATCGTGTTCCGATTCATCGGGTTTCCCCAGAACGACGACGAGATGATCAAGCAATGGTGCGTCGAGCGAAAGGCCTTCTCGTGGGGTCGCCCAACGCCAGAAGAACAGATCAGAATCGCCGAGCACATGTTGACCTATTGGCGCTACTGCCGAGAGTTCACCGCCGATAGACGCGACAACCGATCAGACGACTTTGCGTCAGAGCTGCTCGACGCCCACGATGCCGACAACAACGAACTCAGCTACATCGAGGTCGAGTCGATCATCTACGGCCTGTCATTTGCCGGCCACGATCCCGTCACGAACCTGCTGTGCAACACACTGCTGTGTTTGTTGCCTCGCCGAGATCAATGGCAGGCACTGGTCGACGATCCATCACTCATTCCCAACGCGGTCGAAGAGACCCTGCGGTTTGAGTCGAGCCAGATCGCGTGGCGACGGGTGACGACGCAAGACACCACCCTTGGCGGCATCGACCTGCCTGCCGGCACGAGGTTGTTCCTCAATTTCGCCAGCGCCAACCGCCAACCCGACCGGTTCGACGATCCGAACACGTTCAACATTCACCGGCCAGACGCAAGCCGCCACATCAGCTTTGGCAAGGGCATCCACTACTGCCTTGGTGCCAATCTGGCGAAGATGGAAGCCGTCATTGCGCTTGAGCTGTTGACCCAACGCGTCCCGAGCCTGCGACTCGCTGACGTCGACGAAAACACCTATTTCCCCAACATCACCTTCCGAGGGCCCGATGCGCTGTGGGTTGAGTGGGACTGACGATGAGCCTCTACTACGTGCAGAAGTTTCTGTATGAGCTCAACAGGAGCGAACAGGTGCAGGCCGAGTTCCGAGGTGACCCAACCGGAACCCTCGAGTCGTTCGTGGCCGAAGGAGCGACACTCACAAACGAAGAGATCACCGCGTTGCTCACTCCCGATATCGGGATGTTGTTTCACCTCGGGTGCAACGGGCAGATCCTGATGCACTTTGCGGCGTTTCATCAGATCGAATGGCAGGACTATCTACAGCGAATGCGAGATGGCATCGATGCCCACGGACCAGTACGAGAGGGCGTGTACGCCATGACGGGCTACGAAGGCACAGTCGCTCACGCCAAAGCACTCGGCCATGACGGGGCCAACGAACGCGGGGCCAGCGAACACGGTGCTAGCGAAGGCAGTGCCAACGACCACGGTGCCGCACCTGCCCCGAACCAGAACGGAGCCAACTGATGCCTCTTGTCTTTGCTGGTGTGTGTAGCCACGCTCCCGGAATCACCGGACGGGCCGAACAGGCCGACCCGGTGGTGCGCGACGGCTTCTATCGAGCCTTCGAACAGATGCGGGTTGATCTCGAAGCATCAAAGCCAGACGCGGTCATCGTTGTGGCTGCTGAACACTTCGCAAACTTCTTCATGAACAACATGCCGACGTTCGCCATCGGCATGGCCGACTTCTACGACGGTCCGATCGAAGACTCAGACTGGCTGGGCATCGACAAGTTTCGAGCGCCTGGAAGTAGAGACCTTTCTGAGCGGCTCATCCGAGGGGTCATGGAAACCGCAGACGTTTCCTACTGCGAGGAATGGAAGTTCGACCACGGCATCGCCGTTCCGCTGCATTTCCTGACGCCCAACTACGACGTGCCCGTGATTCCCGTCAACATCAATTGTCAAGGTCCCCCGCTCACCCCACTCAGCCGGGCCTGGAACTTTGGTGAAGCGCTTCGTCGAGCCTGCGATTCCATGCCGGAACGCATCGCCATCGTTGGCACGGGCGGCATCTCGCACTGGCCCGCCACACCAGACTCCGGGAAGATCAACGAAGCATGGGATCGAGATTTCCTCGATCGATGGTGCCGCAACGATCGAGAAGCCCTCCTCGACTACACAGACGAATCTGTGTACGCCGATGCTGGGCAAGGCGGCTTCGAGATACGCACGTTTTTAGCCGTTGCTGCAGCCGCCGGCGGTGCAACGGGCACGGTTCACTTCTGTGAGCCGATCCCGATCTTTGCTGTCAGTTGCACGATCGCAACCTATGCGTTGACGCCAGCCTGAGCTCAGCTGGCAGGGTCGTTGGCCGGGTCTCAGCCCGGCAATGGCTCAGCCGAAGCTCAGCCAGAGATCGAGGCGTCGACCACGCCGCTGAAGAACCCGCCAGTGTCGTCAGAGAATTCAACAAGCACCTTCCACGATGGCTGCGAGCAGATCGCAACCCAGTCAAACGAATCGGCGACGACGGGTGCGGTCAGCCAGTTTGAGAACGTCGTGACTTCGCCGTCAATCACGGTGTCTGATGCGATGTAGATCGCGCCAGACGGACCGTAGAACGACACACGTTGCTCGGCATCCAACAAATCCAACGGACTCGTCAGCTCAACCTGGGGGGTCGCTCCGTTTGCGTTGCACTGCAAGTTCACGAACTGTGACGTGATGAGGCTGTCTGGGTCAGTGTGTGGGATCGAGTATTCGTCCAGACCTTCGAAGTTGGCGAACGGGTCGATCGTGGTTGTGGTCGCAAGTGTGGTGGTCGTCTGACGAGGTGCGGTGGTGTCGCCACCGTCGGTGCTCGGCGGCGCCGTCGTGGTTGTCGTCGTCGTCGGATTCGTGATGTCTTCCGGCGGTTGATCGCCTTCGAACTGGCCCTCGTTCTCACCGCTGCCGCCGCCACTGCTCCTTCTCGGGGCTGCGCCCTTGCCCGAAGACGGCTTTTTGGTGGTGTTGGTTTCTTCGTCAGCGAACTCGAGCGTGGTCGGCGTCTCGGTCGTCGTCGTTTCCTCTTCTTCTTCTGTCGTCGTCGGTTCCGTTGTGGTGGTGGTCGTCGCGATCGTTGGTGGCGGCGTGCTTGTACGCGCCACGGTCACTGCTGGACCAGCATCTTCAGCGCCACCGCCACAGCCAGCAGCAACGAGGCTGAGACCGAGGATGACCGAACAGGTACGAGCGCGCAGGGAACGAGACTCCATGGGGCCCCATCGGCAGATCCGGTCCAGATATGAAGAGGGCCGTTTGAACCAGCTCGCCTCGAAAGCGGCTGTGATTCAGCTCAACGAGGCGGCGAGGTCGGCGACGGCAGCGGACGCTCCGCCGACCAGTGGGTCACCGTGACCGACGAGGAGTGTCTCGAATTGCAGCTCCGCCAGACGCTGGACTGACATGTTGGCGGTGTCGAGATCGGCAGTGAAGTCAGGGTTCGGGCCCGTCAAGGCAGTGCCGCTGACGTTCATGGCATCGCCAACAATCAATAACCCGGCTTCTTCGTCGAAGACGGAAATCGAGCCGGGAGTGTGACCGGGTGAAGCCACCACCTGGAGGCCGAAAATCTCGTCACCGTCGCTCACACCGACAAGATCTCGATCTGCGGTGATCGCGGCGAGGTCATTGACACCGGCATACCCGGTGGACGACGCGGCCGCGCCCATGACGGCCTGGATGCTGCCCACGTGGTCGCCGTGCGCATGGGTTGCGATCACGTGGTTGACGGCGTCCCACGAACCGCCAAGTGTTTCGAGCGCCGAGAGGATCTCGCCCTCACTCCCCGAGGTTCCAGTATCGACCACCGCGAACTCGGAGCCCCGGGCCAAGACGTAGGCCGACACAAAGCCAAGGTTGACCCGGCCCCACTCCAGACCACCACCGGCGGCAGCCTGCTCGGCTTGTGTGGTTGCGGTTGTCTCGCTGCCAGCCGTTGTGATGGCGGCGTCACCCGAACCGGCAGTTGTTGTGGCATCGCCGCCCGACGTGGTGGCTGAGCCGCCATCGGTGCACGCGGCGAGACCGAGAACCGCGACCGCAAGCGTGCCGCCACCCAGGTCAGACAGGAAGCTCCGCCGAGAAAGACGGTGGACGGGCGCGTTGGACGATGAGCGGGCCATAGGAACAACAACAGCTGCGATGCCTGGGGGATTCCCCGGCCATCGTCAGATCCGACGCCAGGTTGCTCTGGTAGTACTGTCGGCATCGATGGATATCACTCTTGCCTCCGCCTCCGATCAGGCTGCGGCCGTCCAGTCTGGCGACATCTCGGCGACTGAGCTGCTCGACGCTGTGCTCGATCGATACGAGCGATTCAATCCAACGCTGAACGCCGTGATCTTCACCCAGCTCGACGTTGCTCGGCAACGGGCCGCCGAGGCTGACGCCGCGACTGCGGCCGGGGAATCATGGGGTTCGCTCCACGGCGTACCAATGACGATCAAAGAGGCGTGGGACTGGGTCGGATCTCCGTCGACCTCCGGGCATGAATCTCGCGTTGATTGGCGGCCCGAACAAAACTGCATTCCAGTCCAGCGACTGCTCGATGCCGGTGCCGTCATCTACGGAAAGACCAATCTGCCGGTCTCGATGGCTGATTGGCAAACGTTCAATCCCGTCTATGGCACAACAAGCAACACGTGGAATCCGAACAACGTCGAAGGCGGCCTGATCCCTGGCGGCTCCTCGGGCGGAGCCGCTGCCGCTTTGGCCTCCGGGATGACCTCGCTCGAGCTCGGGAGCGACATAGGGGCCTCGATTCGCAACCCATCGCACTACTGCGGCACCTTCGGCCACAAACCCACCTACGGTCTCGTTCCCGTCGAAGGGCACGGCAACCCTGGCGGGATCGTGGCTCTCGACATTGGGGTTGGTGGCCCGATGACCCGCTACGCAGACGATCTGACGCTCGGACTCGACATCGTGGCCGGACCAGGCACGCTCGACAGCGTTGGCTGGACGCTCGACCTCCCAGCGCCCCGCAAGACACGGCCCGACCAGATCAAGGCCGCCGTGATGTTCGAGAGCCCAGCCCTCGAGACCGACAGCGTGCTGATTGACCAGCTAGCAGCGACGGTCGACAAGCTTGGCGAGCTCGGCGTCCAGCTCGACTTCGACGCCCGCCCAGACATCGACATTGAGCGCAGCCACGAGGCCTATCTGATGCTGCTTCGGGCGACGACGGGAACCGAGGCAACACCGGAGCTCTTCCAACAGCAGTTGCCGGATGCGCAACGATTCGATGATGGCGACCGTGACTATCAAGCCGTTGCGTCCAAGGCCGCCACGATGTCGCACTGGGAGTGGGCCGCATGGAACCACGAGCGAGAAGCATCTCGTCTGGCGTGGCATCGCTTCTTCGAGGAGTACGACGTGTTGCTCTGCCCAACCGCGGCGTCAACGGCCTACCCCCACGACCACGAGGGAACTCGCCCTCAACGGACCATCACGGTGAATGGCAAGCAGGAGCCAACGACTGATCAGCTCTTCTGGGCTGGCTGGTCGTGCGGCGTGTATCTGCCCGGCACCGTCGCACCGGCTGGCCTGACCGCCGATGGACTGCCGTGTGGCCTGCAGATCGTGGCTGGCCACCTGCGTGATCGTGAGAGCATCGCCTTCGCCGCCATGATGGAACGAGAGCTCGGCGGCTTTCAGGCCGCACCCGGTTACGAGTGATCTTCGACTTCTCCACAGCTGAGCTGCTGGTGATCACAGCAGTGGCCGTGGCCGCAGCCATCGTCGCTGGCTCTGCCGGCATCGGCGTCGGCCTCATCGCGTCGCCGGTGTTGCTCTCGATGGACACCGACTTTGCTCCCGGCCCGCTGCTGCTCGGATCACTCGTGATCAGCCTTCGTCACGTCGCCTTCGAGTTCAACGAGCTCGACCGCGAGGCACTACAACGAGCGCTGATCGGCTTGCCGTTTGGCCTTGCCGCAGCCATCGCGGTGCTCCACGTGATGCAACCTTCGACGTTGGCGTTTGCGATCGGCATCTTCATCTGCATAGCCAGTGGCCTACTGCTGGCCGGGTTCCGGCCGGCCAGAAGCGCTCTCATCGATGTCTTGAGCGGAGCCGGCTGCGCCTTCACGAGCAGCGCGGCTGCACTTCCCGGGCCGCCGTTAGTCATTGGGTTCAGCGACCTGTCGCCGAAGTGCCTGCGATGCACCATCTCTGTCTTCATCATCATCGTGTCGGTGTGCTCAACCGTGGCGTGGATTGCCATCGATCGCTTCGGGGGCCGCGAACTCGAGCTCACCGCGACCCTGCTGCCAGGCCTCTTGAGCGGGTTGTTTCTCAGCCGATGGACGCGTCCGTTCCTCGACCGTTCGTGGTTTCGTCCAGCGGTGCTCACCCTGGCGCTCATCGGTGGCGCACTGCTGGCCTTCCGTCAGCTGTAGTCAACATGCGACCCCACTCGGTTGGGTCGTACGGTGAGCACATGACAACGGTCGCCGATCTCACCGTCGATGCGCTACGAGCGCTCGGCATCAGTCAGCTCTTCTGCCTACCCGGCGTGCAGAACGACGACTTCTTTGATCGCCTCGTTGATGCGCGCGGCATCACCCCGATCGTCACGAGGCACGAGCAGGGAGCTGCCTACATGGCGCTTGGTGCTTCGCAGATCACCAACCGCCCTTCTGCCTTCTGCGTGGTGCCAGGCCCTGGCATGTTGAACGCCGGCGCTGCTCTCACGAGCGCGTATTGGGCAGGAGGACGGGTGCTGGCGCTGATCGGCGCCATCCCCGACCACCTCAAGGGCAAGGGCGTTGGTGTGTTGCACGAGCTGCCGGATCAGACCGCCGTGCTGCGCCAGATCACGAAAGAAGCGCACTACATCCCGACCGGAGAGAGTGCGGTCGCCACGATGCAGCAGGCAATCGACTCGCTCGTGTCTGGCATCCCCCGACCGGTGAGCGTTGAGGTGCCGGTCACGGCATGGAAGCACGATGTCGACGGCGTCCTCGCTCCCCCACGGACAACCAACCCCACTCCGGCGGACGCCCAGGTTGCCGCCGCGGCAGAGCTCTTGGCCAACGCCGAACGGCCGCTCGTGATCGTTGGCGGCGGCGCCCACGAAGCGGCGGATGAAGTGCGCGAGCTCGCCGAGATGTTGCAGGCACCCACGTTCACTCGCCGACAGGGCCACGGCGTGTTGCCGACGCAACATCCGTTGCAGGTTCCCCTGCCCGTGGGCCATGAGCTGTGGGCTGGGTGTGACGCGGTTGTGGGCATCGGCAGCCGACTCGAGTTTCCGCTCGACTGGGGCACCGACGGTCTCAACCTCATTCAGATCAACGTCGACGAAGATGAGCTCGATCGACGCCAGATCGGCACGATTGGGATTCACGCCGATGCCGCCGTCGGCACCCGGGCGCTGATCGATGCGCTGGCACCAATCAATCCAAGCCGCGCTGACCGAACGACTGAGCTCGCTGAGCGCCGTGCGGCATTCGCCGATCGGATTGCCCATCTTGAGCCTCAGCTGTCGACGTTGGCCGCCGTGCGAGATGTGTTGCCCGACGACGGGGTGATCGTTGAAGACGTCACCCAAATGGGGTTTGCGGCACACCTCGCATTCGACTTCCGGCATCCCCGCACGTTTCTGACCACCAGCGCGGCCGGAACGCTCGGCGCCGGAGTCGCTCACGCCATCGGCGCGCAAGCCGCGGACCCAGAGCGAACGGTGCTCAACCTCGTTGGTGATGGCGGGTTCCTGTTCACGGCGGCCGAGCTCGCCACGGCCGTTCAGTACAACATCGGCCTGACGATTCTGTTGCACGACAACGGCTCATACGGCAACGTCAAGCGATTCCAGGTGGAGCGATATGGCGCCGACCGAACCATCGCCTCCGATCTCCAGAATCCCGATTTTGTGGCCTTCGGCGAGAGCTTCGGCGTGCAAAGCCAGCGGGTCGACGATTCGAACGAATTGCGCTCAGCGCTCGACGCCGCCTTTGCCCACGATGGCCCCTCCCTCGTCGTCGCCTCGATGCCAGATCTCATCCCGAGTCCCTGGCCCTACCTCCGCCTCCCCCCAACCCGCTAACCCGGGATTGGTGTGCTGAGACGGTCGCAACTGGTCACCTCAACACACCAATCCGGGAGACAAGCGGGATTGGTGTGCTGAGACGGTCGTAACTGGTCACCTCAGGACACCAATCGGTTGGGGACGGGTTTCGCACGGGCGTCGGCGAAGCGGTCAATGCGACGCATAGCCGGGAAGAAGAGCCAGAATCCGGCAACGACCGTGAGCGTTCCCGCCCCGCCGAAGACAATGGCTGGCACCAAGCCGAAGGCGGCCGCCGTCACGCCCGATTCGAACGCCCCAAGCTCATTGCTGGCCCCGATGAACACGCTCTCGAGCGCGAGCACACGGCCCCGCATCTCTTCTGGCGTCGCCAGCGGCACGAGCGTCGCTCGGATAAACACGCTGACCGAGTCGGAACCGCCGAGAATCGCGAGGGCGGCCAACGCAACTCCGTAGTTCGTGGTGAGGCCGAGCACGATCGTGGCCGCACCGAACACAGCGATCGACCCCAGCAGAATCACGCCGACCTTCCGTCGGATGGGGGCCGCCGCCAGGATCAGCGTGACGACCGCCGCGCCAATGCCGACCGAGGCTCTCAGCCAGCCGAGGCCAACGGCATCAATGCCAAGCCGCTCTTCGGCAATTGCGGGCAGCAAGGCAACGGCGCCGCCAAGCAACACCGCAAAGAGATCGAGCAGAATCGCTCCGCCAACAACCGGCGCCTGACGAATGAAGCGCAGTCCTTCAAAGGCGTCTCGGATGGCCTGCCGCCCGCCAGGTCGGCTCGAGAGTTTGGCCAGACCAGCATTGGGCAAGGCGAACAACGCAAACACTGACGCAACGAACATCACGCCAGACACGGCGTATGGCAGTGCAATGTCGACCGTGAAGAGAAAGCCGGCCAAGACCGGTCCGACGATGCCGCCGGCCTGCCAACTCGCCGAGCTCAGGGCAACCACACGTTCGACAGATTCCTCCGGAGCCAAATCCACAGGAAGGGCACGAACGGCTGGTCGTTGGAAGGCCCGAAGCACACCAAAGAGAGCCATGAGGGCATAGATCGGACCGACCGAGGTCGGGTCGGAACTGATGTAGACGAAGAGCGCGAGACAAATGCCGGCAAAGCCAATCGTGAACACGCCAGCAACGACCCGCCGGTCGAATCGATCGGCAATCGATCCGGAGAACGGCGCGAGAACGAGCGTTGGGAAGAACTCAGCGAGGCCAAGCAGGCCGAGCGTCAACTCGTCCCCCGTCATGTCGAATGCTTGCTTGCCCACGATGGTGATCAGGCCAACGGCAGCGGCCGAATCGACAATGCGAGAACCGAGCAACACCCAGATAAAGCGGGGCACCGGGTCTTGAGGTGCCCTCAGCGAGGTAGCGAGACGTCTGAGCGGGCCGACCACGGCGTGAACCTACCAGTGGTCCCTTGCCCCGTAAGAACGCTCAAGGGTCCGCAAGGTGTCCCGTCGACCGGAACGCGTTGGGCCTGTGCAACGACACCGGATCTACTGTGTCGCCATGACCATCAAGGCTGCTGTGATCGGTTCGGGCAACATCGGGACTGACCTGTTGATCAAGTCGAAGGAAACGTCCGACATCGTCGAGATCGTGGCCATGGTCGGGATCGATCCTGATTCAGACGGCTTGGCCAAGGCTCGAGACATGGGCGTGGCTACCACTGCCGAGAGCGTTGAAGGGCTCACCAAACTCGACGTATACGACGAGATCGATCTTGTGTTTGATGCGACGTCGGCCGGGGCCCACGCCAAACACGACGAGATTCTGCGCCGTGACGGAAAGCGCATTCTTGACCTGACACCAGCCGCTGTCGGCCCGTACGTCGTTCCCCCGGTGAACCTCGACGAACACCTCGACGAACCGAACCTCAACATGGTCACCTGTGGTGGCCAGGCCACTGTCCCGATGGTGGCGGCAGTCCACAAGGTGGCACCCGTTGTCTACGGCGAGATCGTGTCGTCAATCTCGTCTCGGTCGGCCGGCCCTGGCACGCGAGCCAACATCGACGAATTCACCGAGACCACCTCGGCCGCCATCGAGCAGGTGGGTGGAGCGCAGATGGGCAAGGCAATCATCGTGCTCAACCCGGCTGAGCCGCCGTTGATCATGCGCAACACCGTCTTCTGCCTGGTCGAGTCGGGAGAACCAGAGGCCATCGAAGCATCTGTTGTGTCAATGGTTGAGACCGTGCAGTCATATGTCCCCGGCTATCGCCTGAAACAGGCCGTGCAGTTCGAGCGGCTCGACAGCGGGTCGCCCGTCCGCATCCCAGACCTCGACCGCAAGTTCACGGGTTGGAAGGTGTCGATCTTCCTCGAAGTCGAAGGAGCGGCCCACTACCTGCCGGCCTACGCCGGCAATCTCGACATCATGACCTCAGCCGCCATCAAGACCGCCGAGGCGCTCAACGATCGCATCGAGGAGGCTCGGTCGTGACCAAGATCTACATCCAAGACGTCACCCTTCGCGATGGCATGCACGCCATCCGCCATCAGTACTCGATCGAATCGGTCAGAGACATCGCCCGGGCGCTCGACGAAGCGGGAGTCGACGCCATCGAGGTCGCCCACGGAGACGGCCTCTCGGGATCAAGCTTCAACTACGGCTTCGGGGCCCACACCGATTGGGAATGGCTCGAAGAGGTCGCAGGCGTGCTCACCAACGCCAAGCTCGCCACGCTTCTGCTGCCCGGCATCGGCACCATCGACGATCTCCAACGAGCGTTCGACCTAGGGGTCACGTCTGTGCGCGTCGCCACGCATTGCACAGAAGCTGACATCGCCTTCCAACACATCGGCAAGGCTCGCGAGCTCGGGATGGATGTCGCCGGGTTCTTGATGATGAGCCACATGAACGAGCCAGAGCCGCTCGCCCAGCAGGCAAAGATCATGGAGGAGTCTGGAGCTGAGTGCGTGTACATCACCGACTCGGGCGGCCGCCTCACCATGGGAGACGTTCGAGCCAGGATGCAGGCCTACAAGGCCGTGCTTGATCCCGCCACCCAGATCGGCATCCACGCTCACGACAACCTCACCTTTGGTGTGGCCAACTCGGTCGTGGCGGTCGAAGAAGGTTGTTATCGAGTCGACGCCAGCCTGGCTGGCATGGGCGCAGGCGCTGGCAACGCGCCGCTCGAGCCGTTCATCGCCGTTGCAAACCTCGAGGGCTGGGAACACGGCTGTGACGTCTTCAAGCTCATGGACGCAGCGGAAGATCTTGTCCGACCGCTCCAAGACCGACCCGTGCAGGTCGATCGCGAGACCCTCAGCCTTGGTTACGCCGGGGTGTACTCAAGCTTTCTGCGACACGCCGAGAAGGCAGCCGAGATGTACGACCTCGACACCCGCGACATCCTGCTCGAGTTGGGCAGACGCCGGATGGTTGGCGGCCAAGAAGACATGATCGTCGACGTCGCCCTCGACATGGTTGCGGCCAAGGCAAACGGCTAACGGCCTGCGCCGATTTCCGGTTTTGGAGGCCATAGAGCACCGAAACGTACCCTCCGGCCTCCAGTTCGGGATTTAGGCGAACTCCTGGCCGGGAACGGTCGTCCGGATCATCTGCATCTTGTAGACCATTGAGCGGAGCGCCGCTTGTTCGACAGCCCGTCCGACATCGGCATCTTCCTGGCCGAGGGACGCAAGCTTCGATCGCTCCCACTCACGCACCACGACCCGTCCGACTGCCGTTGTGGTGGCGGTGGCGACCGAGCCAGACATAAGGCTCATTTCGCCGATCATGGCGCCGGGTCCGAGCCGATTGACGATCTCGCCATCGATCCTCACATCGACCATGCCGGAAACGATGATCGCCAGGCGGCTGTGCGCCTCACCTTGGCGCGTGAGCGTGCGGCCGTCGTAGTCACCGACCCAGCTCGACTCCCACATGCGGTTGAACGTCGCCGGTTCGAGTTCGGCAAACACCACTTGGCGAAGCCAGTCCGCTTGTACATCGGTTGTCCTCGTTCGCTGTCGACGAACAATACGAACGATGTTGATGATGTGCAGCACGCCGACCAGAGCATTCCACGCCGCCATGGACGGGATGTCGGCAAGAAGTCCGAACAGCACAAATCCGCATGACCCGCTGAGGATCATGAGGCGAAGCTGGAGCGCTGTGCGAGTGAACGTCGAGCCAACGAGGGCGACGTATGCGGTATTCAGCACGACGGTCTCGAACATGAGCCAGGTCCTTTGGCGAGAGGGAACGGAGCTGTTGCCTCCGATCTGTTCACCGCATTGTCAGCTATGACCAAACGTCAGGATGTCGGCAAGCCGACAGACGAGCTGTGTCAGCAGTCACCGTGTTATCCAGCTGATACCGAAAGGGGACGGCTGCTCCCCTACTGGTAGCTTGCGCCGATCATCTCTCGACCGAACCAAGCCCTCGGCGTTGCCGCCGTTGCGATGCTGCTGGCTGCCTTTGTGGGTACGGCAACAAACATCGCCGTTCCGGTGCTGGAAGAAGAGTTCGCGGGCGTTGGGCTCACCAAGATCGCCTGGGTCATCTCGGCGTTCAACGTTGCCCAAGTCACCTTCATGCTGCTGGGCGGTCGAATCGCTGACCGGATCGGTAGACGCCGCGTATTCATCAACGGCCTTGGCGTGTTCGCCATCGGAGCTGCGTTGTCTGGCATCGCGCCAACCGTCGATCTGATCATCGCCGCTCGGATCATTCAGGCCATCGGCGTCGCCATGATGCTGCCAGCCTCGCTCGCTGCCGTACTTCCTGAGTTTCCACCGGAGCGTCACGGCTCGGTCGTGTCGCTCTGGTCGTCTATGGGCGTGCTCGGAGCAGCGTCTGCACCCACGATCGCTGCCGTTCTGCTTGAGATCTCGAGCTGGCGCATCGTGTTCTTGGTTGCCATCCCGATTGCGCTCATGGCAATCGTCGCAGCCCGCAAGGTGATGAGCCCGGGGCTCGTTGCCGAGAACCCGCCACCGCTTGACCTCCTCGGAGCTGCCACCGGCACCGCAGCGGTTGGCGGTATCACCTTTCTGATTGTGCAGGTGCGGTCGTGGGGTCTCACCGACCCTCGAATCATCGCCATCGCCGTCATCGCGGTACTCAGCGGCGTCATCTTCATTCGCTCCTCGCTCACCCACAACGAGCCGCTGTTCGACTTGGAACTGCTGAAGATTCCCAGCTTTCGTGTGATCACGACCGCCGGTGCGATCCTGTCGACGTCCACGTCGGCGACCTGGTTTCTCTACCCGCTGTTCATGAGCGACGTTTGGGGCTACACGAACCTTCAGATCGGTCTCGCCATGACACCGGGCCCGGCTGCGCTTGTCCTGTTTGCGCCACTTGCCGGACGGCTTGTCGACAAACACGGGTACCGCGAGCTGCTGATTATGGGGGCGACCTTCGCCACGCTTGGCACCGCCTGGATGGCGTGGCGTCTACGTCCAGACGAGACCTATCTCACGGCGTTCTTCCCCGGCACCTGCGCCATTGGCTTCGGTATGGCCTTCATGCTTGGCCCGGCGAACGCCGCGGCATTGCGTGACATCCCTGAAACCCAACTCGGGGCGGCGAACGCCGCCTACAACATGGCCCGCATGGCGTGCTCTGCGTTCGGGGTCGCCATCACGACAGCCATTATTGGCGCGGCCCCCGTTGGCGAACGTCTCGAAGAATTCACGATCGGCTGGTGGACGATGACGGCCATCATGAGCATCAGCCCGATCATCTTGCTGTTGCGATATCCCCGAGCCGGCGGCGCTCAGGTAGGACGAGCCAAGCCGTCCACAACCTCTGCTCCTGGGTGACCGGCCAGCGTTGCGGGCGGAACGAGCAACTTTCGGTCGCGGCTACCGCCGCCAATGATCAGCTGCTCACGCTCCATAACCGCCGCATCGATCCACAGCGGCAGCTCCGTCGAGGTGCCGAACGGTGTGACGCCACCGATCTGCATCGCGGTGAGCTCAACGGTCTGATCGGCGGAGGCAAACGATGCCTTGCGAACGCCCATGCGCTTGCGCACCACCTTGTTGACATCGAGCCGACAGTTAGCCAACACCAGGCACATCACAAACATCGGCGGATCAGACTTACCGGCAACCACGATGGCGTTCGCTGAATCCTCAGGGGCGTAGCCGTAGGCATCGCAAAACGCAGCCGTGTCGGCCAGGTCGGGATCGCACTCCACGATCTCGTAACTCAGACCAAGTGCTTCAAGTTGTTCGACAACGGCATCAGACACGTCAGGAGAATAGTGGCTGGCAACCGCCCTCCGGAACGCCGGTGGTTAGAGGTACTGGCCTGGCGGCATTGCCGTATCGGGAGTGCCGCGACGACCGTTGAGGATCTCCGCGAGTGAGAACGTGCCGGAGGTAGCACCGTCGAGCACCTCAACATCGCCAAAGGCCGCCTTGGCCTCGGTCACATCGAAATTCCGAAAGGCGATGTGTGACAGGCAGCGGCCAGGTCGTGTCAGCGCAGGGTGCAGCCGCTCCGGTAGTTCGTTTGTGGTGAGCAACACCAGGATCTTCAACCCTTGGCCCACGATCCCATCGCCGATGTTGAGCAGACGCGACAGCGACTGACTCGTCCGCAAGTTGTCGGCCCGAACGATGTCGTCCGCGTCTTCGACGACCAGCACACGCCAGTTTGAACCAGCGTCGTCTGAGTCGAGCACGACTTCCATCAAGCTTGCGGCCCGGGAAAAGACCGGCTCTGCATCGAGCAATACCTGCATCCGGGCTTGGCCGCTCCACGCCCGAGCCAGCGCTCGAATTGCTGATGTCTTCCCGGTGCCGGGAGGCCCGTGCCACAGGATGACTCGACCTTCCGGATCGTCGAGCTCAAGCGTCATCAGGGAGCTTGCAACTCGCGGGTGATCAAGGCCGTCGGCACCGCCAGCCGCACCTCGGCGAGGTCCGCGCTACCGCCGATCATTGTCTCGATACAGACCGGCTCATCACCGGAGAGATACGGCTCAAGGAACCGAGCCCAGATCGTGCTGGCCACCGTGTCCTCGACTCGAAGCACGTGCGCGGGCGCGTCTGTCGAGAGCCCCTGGCCAGAAACCGAGGCGCGTTGCTCTGCGGAGCTGTTGCCCTTTTCTGGGTGAGAGGTGGTGTTGCTGGTCAACATGAGCGGAGCATCGTGACAGCTCGTGCTGATGGCCTCAAGCGAGTATTTGATTTCACCTACAGCTGCCGTATCCGGCCGACCGAGCGGCCACAAAACGAACGCTCTGTTGGCCATTCGATGTCACACTCTCCACATGTCGGCGGCGCCTGAACACTTGGTCGATGAAGCCACGCCGTGGGTTGACGAGGCACTGGCCGGGCTCGGGCGAGCCAGAACGGGAGCGATCGAAATCCACCGCGAACGGCCGTGGGCCATCGTCGCGTGGTTCCCCACCAAAGGGGGCCGTGTCTGGCTCAAGGCCAATCACGAAGCTTTTGGGCATGAGGGAGAGCTACTCCAACTGCTCGCCGACCAACTTCAGGACACGGTGCTCGAACCGCTTGCCGTGCATGCCGAGCAGGGCTGGTTTCTGGCTGACGACGGTGGCCCAACGGCTGACGAAGAAGGCGCCGCTGCCCCTCCGGCGGAGGCGATCGTTGATTTGTATGTGCGAACACAACAAGCCAGCACCGCCGTGCTGTCTGAGCTTGCGGGCGCCGGGGTGCCAACGCTGCGAACAGCCCACCTCATCGAGCGTTTCGATGCCGCTGTCGCCCACCCGCTCGCCGGTGACGGGTCGCAACGCTGCGCCTCGTTGCGCGAGACGGTGTTGGACCTGTGCGGTCGCATCGGCGACGGAGACCTCGTGATCACCAACTCCGACGTGAAACCAAGCCACGTCTTCGTTGGTCCGCCGCCTCGCTTGTTCGACTGGGGCGATGCCGTTCTTGCAAACCCCCTGCTCGGCGCCGGAACGATTCGTCGTTCGTTTGGGGACCCCGCAATGAAGCAATTCGTCGAAGCCTGGGGACGTGACATCAGTTCCCCTGCTGTGGCGGCGGCCACCAGTCTTGTCGATCTCGTGAACCTCGACGTTTGGCTTCGAGACCCTTCAGCGGCCCTGGATCGGCACCCGGGACAGATCAACAAGCTGCTCCACCAGCTTGCCGACCGCCTCGCGCAGCCACATTGCTAGACCTTTTGGCCTAGCAGCGACTGGGCAGCTTCGCTCGGCCCTGTTGCGGTGGCCACGCTTCAGAGGGCGGCAAAACAGGTCGATGAGTGGTTGTGGCAAATGCCCCCACGCGCGGCGCCCAAGAGGTGGAGGATCGTTGGACTCCATCACCTCTCAAGGCAGGAGCTGTTCGCTTTGTCGCGTTTGCCTTCCCCATCGTGGCTGGCTGGTTCGCGATTCAGGCTGCCGACCAGTTCTTCTGGCGACCAGCCGGCTGGTTTGGTCTGGTGGCATGGGCTCTCCAGGCGATTGCGGTTGGTTGGGTAGCATCGCGAGCCGCAAACCGGCTGTCGTCTCGACTCATGCCGCTCGCGTTTCTGTTCGAGCAAACCCTGGTTTTCCCAGACGCTGCGCCCTCGCGCTTCGCAACGAGCTTGCGCTCGTCAAGCCTCGGGCCGCTCGAGCGCCAGATCGAAGCGGTGTCGCGGGCTGAGGTTCATGGCAACAACCAAGCTGCAGCGCTTCACGCTCTGAGCCTGGTGGCCGCGTTGTCGCGCCACGATCGCTTCACCCGTGGCCATACCGAGCGGGTGCGAGCGTACGCCGACCTGATCGCCGAAGAGATGGGTCTTCCACGCGAAGACCGCGACAAGCTCGCCTGGGGCGTCGTGCTTCACGACATCGGCAAGCTCTCAGTGCCAGCGGAGATCCTGAACAAGCGATCTGCCCTCACCGACGAAGAGTGGGACATCCTTCGCCATCACCCAGAAGCCGGAGCGGAGTTCGTCGAGCCCCTGCGTCCCTGGCTTGGTGAGTGGGTCAACGCTGCGGTTGATCACCACGAGCGCTACGACGGCACGGGCTACCCCTACGGGCTCGACAACACTCAGATCTCGCTCGCCGGCCGCATCACAGCCGTGGCCGATGCGTTCGATGTCATCAACTCAGCCCGCTCCTACAAGGCACCGATGTCGCCTGAAGCGGCACGACAGGAACTTGTCCGCTGCGCCGGCACCCAATTCGACCCTGCGGTTGTGCGAGCCATGGTGCGGGTGTCGATCAAGAGCAGCCGACGCAACCTCGGAGCGTTTGCCTGGTTGGCGGAAGCACCCGCAGTGATCCGATCCATCTTGGCCGCAGCCTCAACGCCTGCAGTCGCGGCAACCACCGCGGCAGCGACGATCACCGCAGGTGGGGCGGCTCCACTTGCGCCGATCGTGGAGAGCATGCCAGCCGAGGTTGCCTTCGCCGCAGAAGAAGTGGTCGACGATCAGGAAACGGAGGTCTGGACCCGTCCATCGACCACAACGACGCAGTCAGCCGATCCGGCAATTGAGGGCGAAGAGCCCGTGACTAACAGTGACACTCCGGTTGTCGACGACGTGATGCCGAACGAGGTGCCCGTCGACGACGAGCCGTCGCCCGTTCCTACCACCCAGGCTCCACCGGGCCTGGCGCCCACGCCGCCACCCGCGGCCGAAACGGATGGAGCGGCAACCGTGGTCACCGTTGCGCCGCCAACCACTGCCGCACCAGTGGACATCACCGTTCCAGCGACCACCACTACGCTCGCAGGGTCCGACCTCGAATCGGTGAGCTTCTTCCTTGAGAACTCGGTTGCTTCGGGCGACACGACCTCGTCCCTCGAACTTCCCCTCAGCCTCGAACGGCCACAAAACGCTCTGAGCAATCTCGACACAGATCGCGACGACATGCCTGGTTTGCTGCTCAAGAAAGACAGCGCAGGACTCACCGGGGACGACCCGGAAAAGACGCAGACCTGGGTCTTCGACGTTGATGAAACGCTGTCGATCGACCGTGAGGCTGAGTTCAGGCTCGACGTCGCCGAAACGGACTTCGAACGCGGTGTCGTGATCGGCTACGAAGTTGAGGTGCTGCATTGTGCCGCAACATGCATTGAGCTTGCCTCGGGATCGGCCTCAACAGCATCAAGTCGTAAGTGGTCGTCGACCACGATCGACCTTGGTCAGATCACGACCACCCTCGAGCCCGGCGATCGCCTCGTGGTGCGCGTCGCCGTTCCCGACTCTGCTTCGGAGTCAGACGTCATGTTTGGCTTCGGTGCCAGAGGCACCCAGTCGTTCCTGCATTTCAAGTAGGAGCGGGCCACCAACGTTGGTCGAAGTAGTGTCGCGACATGACCGACGAATTTTGGGATGCGTGCGCACCGCTGATGGCCGAGGGACGTTTGGTCGAAGGCACGCTGATGTCTGGCACGTGTGCCAGAACGCCTGAGGGCGAATTCGTTGCGATGCCTCACCACAAGGGCGAAGGCATCGTCGTGAAGCTGCCCCGAGATCGTGTGGCCGAGCTCATCGACGAGGGCGTGGGGCAGTCGTTTGCCCCGGCCCGCAAGGTCTTCAAAGAGTGGGTTCTCGTCGAGGCTCACGACGAAGAGCACTGGCAAGCACTTCTGGGGGAGTCGTTGGATTTCGTTGGTTAGCGAACCGCTCGACTAGTAGTCGCGGTGAGACAAAAACGGCAGGAACGCCAGGACCGTTGCGGCGATCCACAGCCAGATGCCGAGCCCTGCGCTGTAGTTCCAGCCAACCAGGCCACCGAGGGGCACAAGACACACGGCCACGACCCACGAAGCAACCCGCCAGCGCTGTCGATCGCTCCGATGCTCCGCCACGCCCCAGACGCTATCGCTGCCCCAAACGCCAGAGCGTTTTGGCGCCCCAGCGCCCAAACCACAAGCCGAGCAACCCGCTGCGAGTTGTGAGCGCAACGACCAAGCGGCCGTTTCAAACGCCAGAGCGTTTTGGCGCCCCAGCGCCAAAAGGCGGTAAGTGAGGCTCGCCCTGCGAGCCTCACGACGTGGACCGTACTGGACTTGAACCAGTGACCTCTCGCGTGTGAGGCGAGCGCTCTAGCCAGCTGAGCTAACGGTCCGAGGAGCCTCAAACCCTAGCGTGCGCAGCGTCAGGTCCGGCCGTACTTCCGCGTTTTGGCACCGGCTTTGGCGGCCTGCACGCAGATGAAGTCGTGGGCGATGTGGGCGGCGGCGTACGCCGTGATCTCGCTGACGTCGTACGCCGGGGCCACTTCTACGACGTCCATGCCAACGATGTTCAACGGTTCCATGCCCTTGATGGCCTCAATGGCCTGGGCCGAGCTGAGTCCGCCAGACACGGGCGTGCCCGTGCCGGGGGCGAATGCCGGGTCGAGACAGTCGATGTCGAAGGTGAGATACGCCTTGTTGTCGCCAACGATTTCTTCGATCACGTCGAGTACAGCCGGGATGCCCTCTCGATGAACCCACGGCGCTCCGAGGATCGTGAAGCCATACTCGTCGTCATTCATCGTGCGGATGCCGATCTGCACTGACTTCGTGGGGTCAACGATTCCTTCGTCGACGGCTCGGCGAAACATCGAACCGTGATCGAGCCGACCTTCCTGGTCTGGCCACGTGTCGCAGTGAGCATCGAAGTGGATGAGCGACAGCGGGCCGTGCACGGCAGCGTGCGCTTTCAGCAGCGGATACGTCACGAAGTGATCGCCGCCGAAGGTCACCATCATCGTGTCGGTGGCCAGAATCTCGGCTGCGTGGGCCTCGATTCGTAGCACCGCGTCGGCGGGGTAGCCGTAATCGATAAAGCAGTCTCCGTAGTCAACAACGGCCAATGTGTCGAACGGATCGAACCCCCATGGGTAGGCGTCAAGCTCGGCCAAGCCGGTGGACGCGGCCCGAATGGCCCGCGGCCCTCCGCGGGCTCCCGCCCGGTTGCTGGTCGCCATATCGAAGGGAATGCCGCTGACCGCGATGTCGATGCCGTCGAGATCACGGGTGTACTTACGGCGCAGAAATGAAAGGGCACCGGCGAACGTCATTTCTGGCGTTCGGCCATAGGGCGACGTCGATCGGAAGGCGAAGTCGCCCGAGTCTGGATTGTGGTCTGCCAGCCGGCGTTCGGCGTCAGAGGGCTGATCGGTCATGTGCTGGAACCACCCTGACTGGTGCTGTCATCTTCTTCATCACGGGCATGCCACACGATCATCGAGGCGTAGTTGTCAACGGCGGGATCTTTGATGTAGTTCTCCAACGCGCAGAGCACGTCGAAGCCGTTGCCCAACTGGAACGTGAGCGTTCGGTCGTACAACTCCCCCGCGCGGACCGCGTCGATGTACTCGTCTGCAGTCATGGTCTTTTTGTGTTCGGCGTATCCAGGAATCACGCCGCCAGCGATGATGCCCTTCAGACCGAGGTCGAGACAGACCTGCTTGCGAAGGTTGTAGAGCTCCTTGCCGATGCCACGGCGTCGATAGTCGGGGCGCACGATGATGTCGGTGCCGTAGTACCACTCCCCGTTCGGGTCATCGCCGCTCGCTGAGTCGGCTTCGTCGATGAGGTTGTGCAGGTTGTGTTGGGGCGAGGTCAGATCGAAATCGACTCTGATTCCCAGGCCACAGGCCACCGGCTCGACCCGTCCATCACCATCGAACCCAACAAAGGTGCCTTGCGGGAACTCTCGCGAGAGATCGATGAGCTCGGCGGCAGAGTACAGATCCTCGGGCAGCGCCGTTGGGAACGCAGCGAGCTCCATCGCCTCCATCGCCTCGGCCATCGATGCCTGCAACCTCACGTACTGGAGGCCGGACACGGGCCCAACGGCGATCACATCAGCCGGCATGCCTTGATCAGGCATCGAAGCTGACGTGCTCGTAGTCGTTGTCGGATGGACGACCCCAGCAGGCCCAGAAGTCACCGGTGGCGGGTCGCATCACGGCCGCTCCGCTTGATTCGATGTGGTACGGCTCAACGGCCACCTGGCAGATGGCGTCTGGTTCGCGAGTCATCTCGAAGAGGCGTTCTTCATCAATCGGACCTTCGGCCAAGAACTTGCGAGCAGTTTCGAGTCTGGTCGAAGAACTCGCCATGAGGCCGCCATCTTTCGGAGCCTGCACCGCAGTTGTCGCCGGATCGAGCGTGTGGTTGGTGTGCACGATCGGTTCGTCCTCGAGCGACACAACGGCCCGTTCTGATGGCATGGCCTCGACGTTGTGGCCCACCCCGTTGCGATCGAAGATCAAGAAGTTGTGAGCACCAGCGAGATCGGCATCGAGCAACACCTTGAGGGCGTCGTCGGCTGAGCTCGTCTTGAGCATGCCTCGCACCACCGAGGGCCACGCCACGCCACGTTGGCCGTCAATCCCGACGAGGTTGTTGATGCCGACGCAGACGCCTTCGCTATTCATGCCGATCTGACCGAGGCAGCCCGTGGTCGTGAACACGATGGTGTCTGGCGCGTCGTCCGGCCGGAGACGCAGCAGGGCAACGTGGTCGGTTGCGGTGTCGTGCATATCCCAGGTTTGGCCAAAGAGTCCGGCGCCGCCGGCCCGGTTGTCTGGCACGATCGCTGCAGTGCAGTCGTCTTCAACGACGCTCAACGGCATGGGTCCGCCGACAACCGCTCGCACGGTGTCGACAAAATCGGTGAATCCGCCAACGATCACAGCCTCGGCCGGGGAGATCCCGGCCGCGTCTGCCATGGCCAGCAACTCGGTGAACAGGTCGGCATCGAACGCTTCATGCGCTGGCAGCATTGAGTCGGCAATGGCCAAGACCTCTGAGCGGTCGAGCGGCCCGCCGCTCCACAAACCAGACGCGACGAGTTCAACTCGGTCGTTGGCATAGGCCTGGATCTCTTCTGCGAACGCCTCACCGTGAATGCGGCCCAGGTCCGCTGGCGACCCAGCGGCATCGAGAATCCTCAGCGGCGGTCGGGTTGGTGATGCAGTCATACAGACTCCTCCGGATCGAGCAAACAGCGCTCAGAACAGCGCTCCGCAGACTACTACCGGTACGGTCTCGCCAATGACTGACTCCTCCTCTGTGGATGTTGCTCCGTCGGTCGCCTCGGTCGAATCGGCCCACCAAGGGTCGCTTTGGCTCGAGCAGATCGGAGCGATCGAACGTCGGCCCGCACTCGACGGGGACACCGACGTCGACATCGCAATTGTTGGCGGCGGATTCAGTGGACTGTGGACGGCCTATCACTTGGCCGAGCTCGACCCGAGCTTGCGGGTCGCCGTGATCGAGCGCCACTTTTGCGGCTACGGCGCGTCCGGACGCAACGGCGGGTGGGCGGTCGGCGAACTGGCGGGCTCCTTCGAGAAGTACGCAGCCCGTTCCTCCGCTTCGGAAGCCATGCGACAAGCACGAGCCGTCTTTGCCTCAGTCGACGAGGTTGGCGAAGCCGTCGCCGCCGAGGGCATCGACTGCGGATTCAAGAAGGGCGGCTGGATCCGGCTCGCTCGTACGACTCCGCAGGCTGAGCGTCAACGCGACGAGATGAAACACGAGCATGATCGCGGCTTCACCGAGGACGAGATGCGACTGCTCGAACCAGACGAAGCCCGACAGCACCTCAACGGATCAAAGGTCTCGAGCGGCATCTTTTTCGGCCCGTGTGCATCGGTTGACCCCGGCCGTCTTGTGCGGGGGCTTGCTGATGCGGCCGAACGCAAGGGCGTGCGGATCGTCGAAGACACCACCGTGACTGGCATCACGCCGGCCACCGGTTCTGAGCGAGCAACCGTTGTAACAACTCGAGGCAACGTGCGAGCCGATGTCGTCGTGCAGGCAACCGAGGGCTACACACGCGACCTCAAAGGCGAGCGCCGCGCCCTGCTGCCCGTGTACTCGCTGATGGTCGCCACCGAGCCCCTGTCGGCCGCTCAGTTCGCAAACATTGGCTTGAGCGAGCGTCCGACGTTCTCCGACGATCGCTTCATGGTGATCTACGGCCAGCGAACCGAGGACGGACGCCTGGCTTTCGGCGGACGCGGTGTGCCCTATCTCTGGGGTTCACAGATTGCGCGTTCGGCCGAGCTCCACCAGCCGTCGCATGAGCTGTTGGCCGAGACGCTGGTGCAGATGATTCCAGCTCTGGAAGGGGTCAGCATCACACACCGTTGGGGCGGCGTCCTTGGCATTCCCCGCAACTGGGTTCCCGGGCTGCGGTTCGATCGGGCACAGGGTGTCGGCGTGCTGGGCGGATACGTAGGTGAGGGCGTCGCCGCATCCAAGCTCGCGGGCCACACGATGGCCGAGCTCATCACCGGCGTCGATAGCGACCGCACCTCGCTCCCGTGGGTCGGCGCGACATCTCGTCGGTGGGAGCCTGAACCATTCCGTTGGCTTGGGGTGCGAGCCAGCAGACGAATCCTCGCAGAAGCCGACGCACTAGAAGAGAAGTCGGACAAGCCGGCGAACGCGGCAGTGCGAATCTCGCGCCTACTACGGGGCGCCTAGCTGCCCCTGGGCGCGGCTCCTGGAAACGGTTCGTCGTCGACTGCGGCCTGCAGCCGAGTGAGCTCTGCCACGAGCTCTGCTTGTACCTCTGCGTACACCGCCTGATCGATCACGTTGTCAACTTCGTACGGGTCAGCGACCAGGTCGAACAACTCCCACTCGATCGGGTCAGCCGGGCCGTTGGCACCGGGCTGGTCGAGTGGATCGTTGTAGTAGCAAATCAGCTTGTGGGTCGTGGTGCGTACGCCGTAGTGCGCAGGGCACAGGTGCGATCCGTCGCGGTGCATCCAGTATCGGTAGTACATCGACGTCGGCCAGTCGTCTGGCGTCTCTCCTTCGAGCAGAGGCACAAACGAACGGCCCTGCAAACCATCGGGAGAGTCGACGCCCAAGAGCTCCAGCATCGTCGGAGCAAAGTCGACGTTGGTCACGATGTCGTCGCTGGTCGACCCGGCCTCGATCTTCTCGGGGTACTGAATGAGCAGCGGCATGGTGAGCGACTCTTCGTACATCAGGCGCTTGTCGAACCAGCCGTGGTCGCCAAGGAAAAAGCCTTGGTCGGACGTGTACATCACGACCGTATTGTCGGCGATGCCCTTGGCTGCCAGATGGTCGAGCAGGCGACCCACGTTTTCGTCAATCGCGTCAACGACCCGCAAGTAATCCTTGATGTAGCGCTGGTAGCGCCAGGCGATTTCGTCGTCTTCTGAGAGTCCCTCTGGCACGACCGCCTTGAGGTCGACGATGGGATCGAGGTCCATCATCCGCATCCGCACCGCCTGGATGACCTCGGCCCGGCCAACGAGATCGTCGCGAAAGGTGTGGGGCTCGGGGATCTCGACGTCGTCGTATTTCGTAAAATGACGAGGGGCCGGTTCCCACGATCGATGTGGCGCTTTGTGGTGGCAGAACAAGGCGAACGGCCCGTCGCCATGGTCATCAAGGAAGTCAATGCAATCGTCGGTGATCAAATCGGTGACGTACCCGCCTCGCTCAACGATTCGCCCCTCGGGCTCGAGCATCACGGGGTTGTGGTAGTGCCCTTGGCCAGGAAGGACCCTCCACACGTCGAACCCTGACGGATCGGCACCCGGACCGTGGCCGAGGTGCCACTTCCCAATCATGCCCGTGGTGTAACCCGCCGATTGAAGCTCCTTCGCGATGTTCCACAACGAGTTGTCGAGCGGCGTGTCAAGCGTGGTCACCCCGTTGATGTGGTTGTACGTCCCGGTGAGGATCGCTGCTCGGCTCGGGGCGCAGATCGAGTTGGTGCAGAACGCCGAATCGAGCCTCATGCCGCTGGCCGCAATGCGATCGAGATTTGGCGTCGAGTTGATCTTGGAGCCGTAGGCCGAGATGGCGTGGGCCGCATGATCGTCGCTCATGATGAACAGCAGGTTTGGGCGATCGCTCACGCTGTCGGTGTACCACATCTGTTGGAACGGAAAGTTCGAGTCTGCGAGGCTCACCGTCATGCCGTTGAACCCTGACGTCGCCGAACTTCTCGACAAGCTCGCCACAACGAACGCACCACCTCTGTCAGCCGGAACGCCAGAGGCGGCGCGTGCGGGCTACGACGCGGCGCCAAAACCTGTCGGCGACGCGATGGCCGAGGTTGCTGACCGCACCATCCCGCGTTCGTCAGCCGTCGGCGAGATTCCGATTCGCGTTTACCGACCTACCCCGGGGAACGACGCTCTTCCGGTCGTCATGTTCTTCCACGGCGGGGGCTGGGTCTTGTCGAGTGTCGAGGGCCACGACAGTCTCGCTCGTCGACTAGCTGCGCGCGGTCAGTGCTTGGTTGTCTCGGTCGACTACCGCCTGGCGCCCGAGCACCCGTTCCCTGCGCCCCACGACGACTGCTGGGAGGCGACGCAATGGGTGGCAAAAAACGCTGGCCAGATCGGCGCCGACCCGACGAAAATGGCCGTGGCCGGAGATTCAGCAGGCGGCAATCTCGCGGCCGGTATTGCGCTTCGAGCCCGAGATGAGGCGTTACCCCTCATCTTTCAGCTCTTGATCTACCCGTGCATCGACACTGACTTCACCCGCCCATCGATGATCGAGAACGGCGAGGACTACTTCCTTGAACGAACGGACATGGAGTGGTTCTGGAACCAGTACGTCCCTGCCGACCATTGGGAAAATCCGTATGCGGTACCAATGCGGGCCACCGACGTATCCGGACTACCGCCTGCGTTGATACAGGTGGCCGGGTACGACCCGCTGCGAGACGAGGGGGCGGAGTGGGGCAACCGATTGATAGCTGCCGGAGTCGACGTCGTCGTCACGAACTACGAGGGGCAGATCCATGGCTTCGCTTCACGGTGGGACCAGATTCCGTCCGCCGTGCACTCCCACGACGAAGCAGGGAAGGCCCTGCGCGCTGCGCTTGGAACATAGCGCCCAGTCAAACGTGACCGGCAGTTCCTCAAGGTGGGTCCACTTTTCTCCGTAGAGCGATTGTGGCCCTCGACACACGATCTCGACGCAGAATCCCACTTGCCATCGCAACCGCTTGTTTGATTGTCGCGACAGCCTGTCAACCGCCCGAAGAGCAGGCTGAATCAGCCGAGGATCCAACGCTTGCTTTTGCCGAGACGACGTTGCTGTCTGGGGCACCCGAAACCGTGACAACGGATGCGCCATCCACGACAGCGCCGTCCACAACCCAACCGCCGACCACCGAGCCTCCGACGACCCTTCCTCCGGTCGATCCCATCATGAGCCTTGGCAGCTTGTCGCCGCACGACTGTGGCGGTGGCTACAGCGCTGACATCGTCTACATCCCACCCGACTACACCGAGGCCGCTCGTTCGTTCGAGTTTTGGATTGGCAACGAAACGGCTGACCGTCCCGACGTGATCGGCTGGGACGTCTCGCTGTTCGCCGATGTCTCCAACGAGGATGTGCACGAGTTCGAGTGGACGTTTAACCCGCACCAAAACCAGCCCGGAGGCGTCGCTCTGTTCGACCAGTCGTATGCAGACGCCGTCGAAAAGCACGGTCTGATCTACAACGTCGACTTTCTGAACGACTACGAGTTGAACCTGCTCAACGTTGACCCCTATCTCGAATCGATCAACGACGATCCGATTCTTCAGTACTTCTTCTTCAACGAGCCCCGTGATGTTGGTCCGGAAGATGCCGTCGCGGTTGAAGACACGCTGCTGCTCCTGCCCTTCCTCTACCACTTCTTCGATGACGTATTTCTCGGTGTGGGGCTCGACGAGACCACGCCCAGCGAGATCGTGATGTTTGACGGCGTCACCCGGCCTGCGATTGACACGGTGACCACGGGGCTCGACGAGCGGGGCTGCTTCTTCTACACCTGGGAACAACGGCTCGACAACAGCCAAGTCAGCGAGGCCGATCAGGCCGATCTGTTGGCCGTCGTGTCTGACGCGTATGGCATCGGCGAGTCACTTCTCGACTTCGACAACTTCGAGTTCACCTACACCGCAACGGCGCTGATCAATCCACAGACCTCGGAAGTCATCGAGGTGATCTCGATTGACCGCCTCTATGCAGCACAAGCGATCGGGTACACGACCTTCAGCCACCTGCGCTTCCACTCCTACGAGACCTAGCTCGCTAGATAGACGCCTGACCGATCGGACCAAGAACCTGCTCAAAGGCCACCATGGCCTGCAGCACGCTCACGTCGTCCAACTGCCGACCAACGATTTGCAGACCAACAGGCATGCCATCGGCGGTCGTCCCACAGGGAACGGTGCCGGCCGGGTTCCTTGTCATGTTGAAGCCGTAGGTGAACGAGACCCAGCCCACCTGCTCTTCGCCGTTGATCGTGCCGTCGTGGCCAATGTGTGGCGTTTGGCCGGCACAGATCGGCGTCAGCAGGACGGGAGCCTGTTCGAACACGCGGTCGAGCGCCAGGCTGTACTGGTACATGGCGTCTTGCGCCTTCGCGAGATCAACACCGCTGACCCCAAGGCCCATCGAGATCTGAAATCGCAGGCTCTCGTCGATGCGCTCCCAATCATCGGTTCCCTCGAGATGGCCCTGTGCCCTGGCTCGCATGACGGCCCAACCGGTGAACCAAGGACCGACGGGGTCGTCCGTCCAGATGTCATCGAGCCGAACAACCTCGATACCCGCGGCTTCGAGACGAGCCACCGCAGCTTCTGTCACCTCGGCGATCTCACGATCGACGGTGGCGAATCCCATTGTTGGCGAGTAGACGACGCGATCCGGGAGGCGAAACGAGCTTGAGACCGCGTCGTACCAGGGAGCGCCAGAACGAGGCAGCGAGAACGGGTCGGTGGGGTGAGGACCAACGCAGACGTCGAGGGCAAAGGCGGTGTCTGTCGTGGTCATCGCCATCGGACCCTTCACCGTGAACAGACCAGAGCCTGGAGCGTTTGGGCCTCCGTTCGCAACTCGACCCTGCGTTGTCTTGATGCCGGAAAACCCGCAGAGTGCGGCCGGGATGCGGATTGAGCCGCCCCCGTCTGAGCCTGTGGCGAGCGGGACCATCCCGGACGCAAGCGCAGCTGCCGATCCGCCCGATGAGCCACCAGGGCTGCGATCGGTTGACCACGGACTTCTCGTTGCGCCGGTGAGCAAGCTCTCGGTGACGCCCTTGTGTCCCATCTCCGGGGTTGTTGTCTTTCCGACGACAACGCAACCCGCGGCGCGAAGACGGGCAACGAGCACTGAGTCACCCTCGGCCGGCTTGTCGTCTGAGACCTGCGATCCGTAGCGGGTTGGCATCCCTGCTGCGTCTTCTAGATCTTTCACGGCAAGGGGAATGCCAGCCAGCGGGCCGACTCCTTCGCCGTTCGCAAGTCGAGCATCGATTTCGGCCGCGTCATGCAACGCTCGCTCGGCATCGACTTCCACGAACGCGTTGAGCTCATCGTCAACCTGACCGATGCGGGCCAGTGACCCTTCGACAAGATCAACAGCAGAGCGATCCCGAGCCCTGACCTCAGAGGCGAGGTCGACGAGACGGTGGCTTCGGAAGTCCATCGCCCGAATGTAGTCGCACCTCGCGTACCGCCGAGGAGCGGCCGGAGAAGCTACCTATTCGCCCAAGCAGGCCGTGATCTCGTTTGCGAGCGTTACCTCTCGGATCGTGAGCGGCGGGCAGCGTCCACCAGGCTCATACGCACCGAGCACACGACCGTCGATCACACCGGTGCATGGCACTTCAATCAGCGAGGGGCCTTCTTGAATACGCACGCACACGCCAGCATCGACACCGATACTCGGACCGGGGACGGTGGTCTCGGCTGGCGCGGTGCTTGAGGATCCGTTGGCGTACGCAGTGAACACAAAGATGCCAATGAGCAGCCCGAAGAATGCCAGCACCGGAATGACCCGGAGAATCGATGAATGCTGCTTGTCGAGCTCTTCGACCTGGGTGGTGCGACGGTTGGTGAGAAAGGTTGGGTCGAGCAGGCGGGGATCGATTCGAGTGATCCCGTCTTCGGTTCGGATCGAGTCTGGATAGCCACGGCTCGCCGTTCGATGCTCGGAGCCAGGGCGGAGCGATTCGTCATAGCTCGCTCGTCTGCTCTCATCTCCGAGCACTCGCCAGGCCTCATTGACCTTGCGCATTGCGTTTTCGGCATCGCTCGACTTGTCGGCTGGCTCGTTGACGAACTTGTCGGGGTGATAGGCCCGAGCCGCGTCGAGATACGCCCGACGAATGTCGTCGTGCTTGGCGGAGGGACGGACCCCAAGGGTGTCGTAGTGCGTCGGCAAAAGGCTGCGTACGTTTCGCTGGCTGATCACCAGGTCGGAGCCAGCGTAGAGGCCGAAAATCCATCCCGTGAGATCGCTGGGTAGCACTACTGTCGGGGCCGATGCATCTCGCCGAACGCTTCACGTTGCCCGCCGGTTACTCGGCCCGTCCCTACGTTGGAAAGGCCGACCACGGCGACCTCTCGAGGATTCTGTCGGCGTATCGCGAATCGTGGGGTGACCCGCACCAACCCTCAGCAGTTGAGTTCGACATCACCTACGCAGCCCTCACCGATTGCCACCCAGACAACGACATCTATCTGATCGATGCCGAAGGGGTAGACGGCGCTGTCGCCTACGGCCGAATCGGCGTGCAAGACCTCGATGCTGGCACCAGAGACTGCACCTGCTTCACACCGATTCTTCCCGATCATCTTGATGAACCGCTGTTCGCGGCCATCGTGATCGGCCAACAAGCGCACTTGGCCGACCGAGCAGCTGAGGCGCCGCAGGCTCGGTATCGGGCCTATGCCAACCACCCCGGCCCTGGCGAGCCCGCAACCGGTGAGTCGGCCTGGCTTGAACGCCTCGGGTTCACAGCGACCGAGTTTGCGGCCACGTTACGTCGACCGCATCTCAACGACGTGCCCGATCTCCAACTACCCGACGGTGTCGAGGTCCGCCCCGTCAAGCCCGAACAGATGCGTGAGATCGTCGAGGTCTACCACGAGTGCTTTCGGGGCGAGTGGGACTTCGCCGAGATCGACGAGCCGGTCTTCACGCAGATCATCGACAGCCCCCACCGCGATGAAACCCTCTGGCAGGTCGCATGGGCCGGCGACCAGGTTGTTGGTCAGGTCAAGCCATTCATCAATGCCGAGCAGAACGCGACGTACAACCGACTCCGGGGGTACACCGAGGAGATCGGCACCCATCACGAGTGGCGCAACCAGGGCATCGCCGGCGCCCTCTTGGCTCGGGCCCTCGTTGCCATCCGCGAACGAGGTATGACCGAGGCTGTGCTCGGTGTCGACACCAACAACCCGGGTGGGGCATTCCAGCTGTATACGAAGCTGGGCTTCGAGCTCGAGAGCTACGAGGCCATCTACACCAAAGTGATCCAACCGTGAGAGCTCTGGTAAACCAAGAGCCATGAAACTCGCTCTTGGTGTTGGCTACTGGTCGTCTGGTCCCCCGGAAGGAGCGGTCGAACAGATCGCCGCAGCAGAAGAGCTGGGCTTCGACTCCATCTGGACCGCCGAGGCCTACGGCTCCGACGCCCTCACTCCCCTGGCGTGGTGGGGTGCAGCAACTGAACGCATCGGACTCGGCACCTCAATCTGCCAGATCTCGGCCAGAACGCCTGCGGCGATGGCGATGGCGGCGATGACCATGGACCATCTCTCACAGGGCCGTTTCCGCCTCGGGCTCGGCGCCTCAGGACCACAGGTTGT
The DNA here is from genome assembly GCA_938009905.1 of uncultured Acidimicrobiales bacterium. Classification (GTDB taxonomy): domain Bacteria; phylum Actinomycetota; class Acidimicrobiia; order Acidimicrobiales; family SZUA-35; genus CALEWY01. Next base: position 34,936 of record CALLGK010000298.1, read on the forward strand.
TGAGGGCTGGTACGGCATGCCGTATCCCAAGCCGCTGGCCCGCACCCGAGAGTACGTCGAGATCATCCGGGCAATCCTGGCTCGCGATGTGCCCGTCGAGTTCCACGGCGAGCACTACCACCTGCCGTACAAGGGTGGGGCCGATCTCGGTAAGCCACTCAAGTCGACGGTGCATCCGTATCGCTCAGACGTGCCGATCTACCTCGGTGCCGAGGGTCCGAAGAACGTCGCCATGACGGCCGAGATCGCCGATGGCTGGCTGCCCCTGTTCTTTGCGCCGAAAGACAACGAGTTCTACGAGAATGCGCTCGACGAAGGGTTCAGTCGAGAGGGAGCCCACACCACAAAGGACAACTTCGACATCGCCGCAGTTGTGCCTGTTGTGCCAAACGACGACGTCGAGAAGGCAGCGGATGCCATCCGACCCATGCTGGCCCTCTACGCCGGCGGCATGGGCGCCAAAGAGGCCAACTTTCACCTCAACGTGTTCAGCCGCATGGGCTACGAGGACGCCTGCGAGAAGATCCAGAATCTGTACCTCGCCGGTGACAAGAAGGCTGCCATTGCTGCGGTGCCAACGTCGATGGTCGAAGACGTCGCCCTGGTGGGACCACCCGAGAAGATCCGAGATGAACTCGCGAAGTGGGACGAGTCTGTGGTGAACACGCTTGTCGTTTCCGGGCCTCCCCAGCTCCTCGAAATGATGGCGGGCGTTGTCGGATGAGCCTTCGTTGAGACCCGACTGGTGAGCGGCAACCGGTGAGCCGGGGCATACCTCTCCTCGGGATACTCACCATCTGCACCTACGGGTCTTGGTACTACGCGTTCGGCGTGCTGCTCGATCCGATCCGTACCGATACGGGCTGGAGTGAATCGACCCTTACGGCGTCGTTCTCGGCTGGCACCATCGTGATTGGGCTCACGGCACTGGCTGGCGGTCGCCTGCTCGACCGGTTTGGCCAGCGTGTCGTGTTTGCACTCGGCGGTGTGCTCACGGGCCTGGCGATGCTCGTGGCTTCCTCCGCATCGACAGTTGCAGTGTTTTTCATCGGTGCCGCGCTCGGCCTCGGAGCCAGCGGAGCGCTTGGCTTCTACCACGTCACGATGGCATCAGCCGTGCGCCTCAACCCTGGTGATTCTGACCGGGCCATTGCCCAACTCACGGTGTGGGGTGCTCTGGCATCAGCGATCTTCCTGCCCATCACGGCGTGGCTTGCCGACACCCAAGGTTGGCGAGCCACGATTCGGATTCTTGCGCTTGCGGTGGTCGCCGCGTTCTGGATTGCGGCGGCCGCACTGCCGGACGATCGACCAGACGCTGACGCGCGTGCCCCCGGGGGCGCCCCTGAGCGGGCCAGCCGGCCGAGTGTTGGTGTGGTGGTGAAGCGAGCCGTCGCATCAGGTGCTCCCCGATGGCTGACGGCGGCCGTTGCATTCGGAGGCATCGCCATGTCGACGATGCTGGTCTATCAGGTGCCCGTGATGACGGCCGCAGGCCTACCGGCGACGACGGCCGCAACCATGGCTGGCGTTCGCGGACTCGCCCAGTTGGGGGGACGGCTCCCGCTCACACCGCTGGTGTCTCGCCTCGGCGCCGATCGGGCGCTACTTCTTGCCTTCTTTGCCATGGCGGTTGGTGGCGGCCTTCTTGTGGTGTCGAGCCGGGTGGTGATCGCCGTCGCCTTTGCCCTGATCGCAGGCTTTGGTGTTGGCGCGTTCAGCCCCCTGCAGGGAATGCGCGCCGCCCAACTGTTCGACACAAGCGACCTTGGTGCCACCATGGGCTTCTACGGTGCCGCACTGCTGCTTGCGGGCTCCGTCGGCCCATTCGGAGCGGGCATTGTGGCTGAAGCCACGGGTGACCGTCGCTGGGTTGCCGTCATTGTTGTGGCCAGCAGCCTGAGCGCCATGTGGTCGGTGCGGCAGCTGATGCTGGCACCCGACACCGTCTAGCGGCGAGCCCTTAGTTATTGAAGTCGACGAGGTTGTCGCTGGCGTCCCATGCGTCGTTGATCTGATCGGTCGTGACGGCACCGTGGGTGCCCGCGACGTCGATGTCAACGTAACTGATGATGGCGTCGAGCCTGCTCTCTTGGCGGGCGGCAACCTGGCGAACCAGAAGACTGACGGTGAAGGCCGCGATAGCGATGAACACGCCGTGCAATGCAAGACCAATCGCTGCGGTCTCGACGCCGATGACGATGTTGTCGTTTTGTTGTTGCACGCCGCCGGTCCAGCCGGACAGCACCCACGTCACCAACCACACGAACCCGAGTGCTGGTAGCTCATCCTCGGTGCCAGTCGGCGCTGATGACGTGCGCCACAGCATCTGCATCGAGGCGTAGGCCATCATCGAGAACATCAAGCTGAACCAGAGCATGCTCACCACGAACACGGTGACGCCGAGCGTTGCGGCTGCGGGCACCATGAAGGCCACAACAAGAGCCACAAAGCCGACGACCAGGGCGGCGATATGTCGCAGGAAGATGCGACCGAGTCCGATCTTGTGGCGTTTGCCGAGCCGCCGAACGTTCTCACGGGCCCGGAACACCCAATAGACGAAGAACGCAGCGGTAAACAGCCCGAGCAAGCCCTCGGCCACCTGGAGCGTCCGCACCATGCTGCGGAAATCAGAGATGGCGTCGGCATCTGTACCGGCACCAAAGCCCATGAACGCCACGACCATCGACGCCGCGGCGGCCAGGAGCCACACGAGAAACACACCGGCCATCGCAGCAGAAAGCGTCTCGGTCGAGTCGTACCCGTCGATCATCGACAGGATCTTCTCCTGCTTCTTGTTGCGCATGCGCGACGGGCCGGATGAGCCACGGCTCGCCGTCTTTGAATCGTGCGCGTGTGTGGAGACCACATCAAACCATCGGCACATGCGGCCAAAAACTGACACCTGGCAACAAAGGGGTAGGCCAACCGGGGCTTCGGGCGCCTTCTTAGGCAGAAAGTGCAAGGCCAAGGGCCAGCAAAAGTCCAGTAATCATCTGGGTTTTTCCCGTTGCACCGAGGACCGGAATGAGCTCGGCTCCCCTGGCTTCGTTGCGAACAATCTTCACGGGAGCCAAGGCCGTGACAACGCCAAGTGCGGCAAGGGCCGCCAATGGTCGGGTGAGAGCGACCACCATGATCGTCGCCCAGGTCACCACAAACAGCCCGATATACAGCTGACGGGTTGCACCGTCGCCGATCCGCACCGCAAGCGTTTGCTTGCCAGACACGGTGTCGCCAGGGATGTCCCGAAGATTGTTGATCACCAGCAGGGCAACGGCCAGCAGGCCAACCGGAATCGAGGCCAGCAAGGCCAGATTGTCGAGCGATTCGGTCTGCACATAGGCGCTGCCCGCAGTGGCCACGACACCAAAGAACACGAAGACGAAGAGCTCGCCGAGCCCGAGGTAGCCGTATGGCTTGGGACCCCCGGTATACGCCCACCCAGCCAGCATCGAGATGGCGCCAACAACGAAGAGTTCTGGTCCAACCGCAAGCGCTAACGCGCCTCCAGCTACACCGGCGACGGCGAAGGCCACGAGGGCAGCAATCTTCACGGCCTTCGCCGATGCCATGCCAGACCCAACAAGCCGCACCGGACCAACCCGGTCATCGTCGGTACCTCGTTCGCCGTCGGCATAGTCGTTCACATAGTTCGTCGCGACCTGCAGCGCGAGCGACACGACGAGCGCGGCAACGGCGCGCCACCAGATGATGGTCTCATCGGCCACCGCAGCCGTGCCAACTGCAACCGGCACAACAGCGGCCGGCAGCGTCTTGGGACGCGCTCCGAGAAGCCAACGCTTCATCGCAGCACCGTCATCGCATAACCGTCGTCTTGGCCAGGCTTAGTCGCAGCAGGAATCTCGCCATCCACACGAGGTGCAACGGTAGTGAGCATGTTCTGGCGACATCGAACCACCGCAGTGAGGACACTCGGAAAAGACAGCGAAGCGGCTGTAGTCGGGGGTGCACGCCAACCCGCTTGCTTGCGACTCATCGAGCTGGGAGCTGAGTGGTGCTGGGACGGATGGTTCAGAGCCGGTCTGTGCGCCTTGCATAGGGGCCGAACCTAGGCGGATCGCAGCGCCAATCGTGGGATCGCGCGACGAACAATCGGATCGAACCAGATGGGGCACCTTTAGGCCGACAACACAGCCACGAGACGCTCGAGCTCGGCCACTCGGCTCCCTTTGATCAATACGCCATCGTCTGGGCCCAACGAGCCGAGGGCGGCCTGGGCCCCGGCGATATCCGCGACGTGTTCGACCTCTGAGCCGTACACGGGCGCATCAACCGCAATCACCCGAATGCCAGCGGTTGCCGCCTCTGCGGCGATCTCGAGGTGCGCATCATCGCCGCCATCGCCAAGCTCGGCCATCACGCCAACAACCATCGTCTTGGTCGCGGTGGGGAGCGAAAGCAGCGACGCCATTCCGGCCCTCATCGAGGTTGGATTTGCGTTGTATGCGTCGTTGATCACTGTTGCCCCGGTGGCCAACGAAACCATCTGCATTCGGTGCGAGGAAAGCACGGCGTTTTCGAGCCCGAGCAGGGTCGTGTCGAGGTCGAGACCCACCGCCAGGCCAGCGGCGACTGCGGCTGCTGCGTTGACCGCCATGTGGGCGCCCGCCACCTGAAGGTGGACAGCACGCGATCCGAGCGGCGTCTCGAGAACGAACGAGGGCCGAAGCAACTCGTCGAGCTCGAGGCTGGCCACTCTGATGTCGCCAGCGTCTTGGCCGAAGGTCATCACTCGACAGCTGGCTCGGCTGGCCATAGCGGCGACTCGTTCATCGTCAGCGTTCAGGATGGCTGTGCCGCTGCTTGGCAAGGCTTCGATCAGCTCGCCTTTCCCCTGAGCGACGCCCTCGATCGAGCCAAACAGCTCCGTGTGGGCTTCGGCGACGCGGGTCACGATGCCAACCGTCGGTTCGGCGATGTCGCACAGCGTCGTGATGTGACCAATCCCCCGGGCCCCCATTTCGACCACGACCACCTCAACGTCGTCTGGCGCGTTGGCCAACGTGAGCGGCAAGCCCAGTTCGTTGTTGAACGACGCAACGTTGGCGTGCGCCTTCGCCCCGGCGCCGATGGCGGAGGCCACAAGGTCTTTCACCGATGTCTTGCCGACGGATCCGGTGATACCGACCACCCGATCAGGAAGTCGTTGTCTGGCAGCGTGACCAAGTCGCAAGAGTGCCTTGCCGGTATCGGCCACCAGCACCGCCGGGCCGGACACCCGAGCGGGATCGCTCGTGAGGTGAGCCGCTGCGCCGGATTGCACAGCCCCGTCGATGAATTCGTGGCCGTCTCGCTCGGCAACGATCGGAACGAAAAGCGAGCCCGACGCAATGTCACGAGAATCGATGCTGGTCGCTGTCAGCGTTGGGTCGTCTGAGCCCACCATCTCGCCGCCAACGGCAGCCGCAATGTCTGAAAGGAGGAACCGCACGCCACTGGTGTAGCCGGGATTTACCGGCAGGCGGTGACATCGAACCAGCAGTACGCTCAACGGCGTGAGTGTCCCCGGCGATTCGACAGAACCCCGCATACGACTCGTTGTGCTTTTCGGTGGCCAATCCGCCGAACACGACGTGTCGTGCACCACCGCAACGCACGTACTGGCGGCGGCCAATCCCGAGCGTTACGACCTCGTACCAGTTGGCATCAGTCGAGATGGCCAGTGGGCGCTGGCCGACGAAGCAATCGCCATTCTCTCCGACGGCGACCGTTCGCTGCCGCCTCAGCTGAGCCCCGAGGGCTCGGCTACCGACCTCACACCAGTCACCACCCCGGCAGACCCAACACAGCAGGTTGTGGTGCTGCCGCTGTTCCATGGACCGCTCGGCGAAGACGGCACGATGCAAGGGCTCCTCGAGCTGTCTGGCGTCCCCTACGTGGGTGCCGGAGTTCTGAGCTCTGCATTGAGCATGGACAAGGCGAAGTCAAAGGAGCTGCTGGCCGCGTTCGGCATCAAGCAAGCCCGCTGGCGTTCGTTCAACGAGTACCAATGGCCAACGGACGAGGCCACGATCAACACCGAACTCGACACCATCATCGACGATCTCGGCCTCCCCTGCTTCGTGAAGCCAGCCAACATGGGCTCATCGGTCGGTGTCAGCCGGGCTGGCAACAAGAACGAGCTTCTCGACGCCATCAAACTGGCCCTGCGGTTCGACGAGTGGATCGTGATCGAAGAGAACGTCGTCGGCCGCGAGATCGAACTGGCAGTGCTCGGCAACCACGAACCCAAAGTCTCGGTGCCTGGTGAGGTGATGCCGGCAGACGACTTCTACAGCTACGAAGACAAGTATCTCGACGGCAAGTCAACCAATCAGATCCCGGCCGATCTGCCAGACGGTGTGGCTGAAGAGCTGCAAGATCTTGCGATCGAGGTGTACCGCCTGCTGCGAGTCGAAGGCATGGCTCGAGTCGACTTCTTCTACGAAGACAACGGACGCGGTGCTCTCCTCAACGAGGTCAACACGATTCCTGGGTTCACGCCCATCTCGATGTATCCCAAACTGTGGGAAGCCTCGGGACTGAGCTACGAGAAGCTCATCGACGAACTGGTAGACCTCGCGCTCGAACGAAACAAGCGCCGCCTGGCCAAACGCACCACCAAGCGCAGCTAACGACACGAGAAACGCTGAGGGAGCGGGGCTCACGAAGCGCTGCGACTTCTGAGCCCGCAACGCGCAGGGTTGCCAGGCGACTAGGAGCAAGCTCGGGAGCGCCCGCTCCCGACTCCCGACTTACCAGCTGCCCCCGGCCGAGCCGCCGCCGAAGCTGCCGCCGCCACCGCCACCGAAGCCACCAAAACCGCCGCCACCACCACCGCCGAAGCCACCAAAACCGCCGCCTCCGCCACCACCGAAGCCGCCGCCAGAACGACGGCCTCCGCCGCCGCCACCGAACCCACCGGAGCCGCCAACAACGACCCACGTGTTGTTGCGTCGGCGCCGAGCAATGATTCGCTCTCGCAGACGAACGGCATCGTCGGCAAGATCTTCACCGGCTCGGATGAGCCGTTCGAGTTCATCGGGCTTCACCGAGTTGACGTTGGCGCGTTGCAGCACCTTCAGGCTGGCTTCCAAATTCTGAAGCTGGCGTCCTTCTCGCGACGCAAAGAGCTCCCAGCCTTTGGCTGAACTCGCTCGATCCACGGCCCGTGCGGCTCGCGTCGTCTGCCGCTCGACCTCGCGGCGTAGCGCTTCCACCTGCTGTTGTTCGACCTGTGCGTCGTACAGGCGAGCATCGATGTTGTGCGACAGCCGAGTCGCGGTTTGTGCCACGAGCAAGTAGTTGGGTCGGCGCTGTCGAAGTTCCTGAGCCAATCCCTTCAGTGCGTGATCGGCTTCGCTGGCCATACCCCGGTAGCCGGAATCGAGATCGTTGCGGTGCTGGTCGACAAAGCGGGCGAACTGAACAAGCTCAGACGACACCTTGGCCAGAAGCACATCGGCATCACGATGGGCCGCGTCGAGGTCGACGAAGAGCACGTCGAGCTCGTCCAGCAGGCGATCAGCTTCCATCTGGGCCAGACCGGCCTCTTCGAGCAGCGCAGACACCGCGTCCCAGTCTTGTGTCGGCAGCACATCGTTCATGGCCGAGGCTCGTTGCCGACCACAAGCTTCGAGATGACGGGTGGCCTCTGCGGTGTTCTCGGCGTACTCGCTCCAGCTCTCCTGGGCATGAATCTGCGACAGTTCGAGGAACCGGCCGTGCGTTGTTGTGGTGCGCTCCCGCTCGAGGTCTTCTGCTCGATCGAGGCGTTCAGCCCACTCGCGGATGCCAGCCAGGCGATCGGGCAGCGTTTGCAGCGCATGGTGGCCTGCGAACAGCTCAGCTTCGATTGCTTCGAGCTCCTCAGACAGCGTCAGAAGGTCGAGCGCGAACTCTTCGAGATCGACCGCACCGTGACGGGCTTGCGCGGCTGTGAGTTCAGCGACGATCGGATCAACCACCCAGCCTTCGCTCTGCCGCTCGTCTGCGAGTTGCTTGGCCTCAACGAACTCCTCGGCGAGCAGATCGTGCTTCTCGGGGAGCGACACACGGAGGCGATCAAGGCGGTCTCCGAATTGCGTTAAGCGATGCAATGACTCGTTGAACTGCCCGAGGGTTGCGGTGAGCTCGTCGAGCCGCGTGTGACCTTCTGCCAACTGGGTTTGGTTGGCGTCGCCAATGCCGTCTGGCACCGACTGTCGGAACAACGACGCCGCCCGTTCGAGTTCGATGGCGCCCGATCGCACCTCGTGCCGACCCTGGCGAGCATCGTCGAGGGTTCGGCCCGCAAGCACCGGCTCCCACAGCTCTGACTGCTTGAGGAGAAGTGCGGACCGCTCGCGGGCCACACCAACCTCGGTTCGAGGGCCAGCAGCCTTCGACTCAAGGGCATTCCGTAGACCCGTGAGCTTCCGGCGCTTGCTGATCGCAAGACCGCCGGCGGCCAACGCACCAGCTCCGGCAAGGCCACCAAGCACCGCACCAGCCGGCAGACCGGAGTCGCCGTCGCTCGCAGGGCCGTCGGCCCCATCGGTGGGCGTCAGGTTGGCATCGCCATCGTCGACCGCTGCTCCGTCGTCTTGGGCATCAGCGCCGGGATCGTTTTGGGCGTCGATGCTGGGCTGCAACAGGTCGGCGGTGCCTTCAAGGCCGGCGATGAGTCCACCCGTGAAGTCACCGGCGCGGAAGTTCTCGGCCATCGGGCCGTCGATGACACCCTGGGCCGAGTTGCGCAGTTCGTTCTCCCACAGGCCACCCCAGAAGATCTGCGTTTCACGGGCCTCGAGGCTGACCCCAACAATCACGAGATCTGCTTGGCGACCGTTCGGCCCCTCCGAGAAGCACTTGGCGATCAGATCGCCCACAACCACGTCCATGCCTGCGGGTGGGAGCGAATCGTAGGCCCGCACGACCCAGTCGACCTCGGGCGGAAGATCGACCAAGGCCTCGGTGAGATCCGCAACATCGACCTCGTCTGAATCGGTCCAGACTGCGTCGCATGGCTCATCGGTCTGTGCGCTCGCCGGCACCGCGAAGAGGCTGAGGGCCAGAAGCAGACCGAACAGTGCCAATCGCATGATTGCCGATCGCATGATCGCCGCGGCCACGCCCGAAATTCGTCTACTCACACCGACACGGTAATGGGCACTGGTCGGCGAACGGGGTTTCAGACCGATCGCGGCCTACGCCCGACTTAGTTTCCACCGCCGGATATCTCGATGTTGATGCCGGTCAGGAACGACGACTGGCCAGACAACAGGAACAACACCGTGTCTGCCACTTCTTCGAGTGATCCGTAGCGACGCAGTGGTACCGAATTGATCATTTGATCGGCGACAACGGTTGGGTCGTCGTCGAAGTAGATGCTGTCGACGCTGGCCTGCGCCTGTACCTGGTTGTCCCACATGACACCGGGCCCGATGAACCCTGGGCTCACGGCGTTGACCCGAATGTCTGCGGCGGCCAGGTCTTTCGCTGCGGATTTTGTGAGTCCGATGACGGCAGCTTTCGAGGCCGAGTAGGCCGACATGTTTGGTGCGCCGCCGACCCCAGCCATCGAAGCCATGTTGACGATGGAGCCACCGACGCCCGCAGACGTCAACTCTCGTGCTGCCGCTTGCAGCACCGTGAAGACACCCTCGACGTTCACTGCGAGCACCTTGCGCATGTCGGCGAGGTCGTAGTCGACGAGGTTGGTGAATGAGCCCTGGTAGCCAGCGTTGTTAAACACGAGCGTTGCCGGACCGAGGGCAGCTGATGCGGCGGCCAGCTGCGTCGCAACGGCGTCCGCATCGGTGACATCGAAGGGGGCAAGCTGGATGTCGCCAGCACCGGCCTTCGTGCATGCGGCGGCGGTCTCGTCGAGTTTTGTCACCGCACCGGGATGATCGGCGAGCACGAGTCGGTGTCCGCTCGCTGCTGCTCGAACAGCGACCGAGCGGCCGATGTTGCCGGCTGCGCCTGTCACGAGAAGCACTGGATTGCGTTGAGTCATTGTCGACCTTCGATCATGGTCCTGCGGGATGGGAGTCGAAGGGGAGACTTCCGCTCACCATCCCTACAGGACCGGACCTGACGCTGGGTTTTCGCTACGCCGTCACCCGTTGTCCGTCTTCACCAAAAACATGAAGCGGGCCGTCAAAGTCGATCTTCACCCGATCGCCTCGGGCGGTTTGGGTCTCGCCTCGATCGCGCACCACGATGTTTGTTGCTTCGCCGCGGTGGTCGGTGCGAACGTGAACGAACGACTCGGAGCCCAGCTCTTCGACGACCGTCACTTCACCTTCGATGCCGGCCGTGCCAAGAGTCAGGTGCTCGGGACGTACACCGACGGAAACCTTGTCGAGTGATTGGCCCTTGAGCGCTGCAGCAACCGCATCGTTGATTGGCACGGCCACCCCGGCGATACCCGGTTTGCCATCGACATTCTCGGCGTCGAAGAGGTTCATGGCTGGTGAACCAATAAAGCCGGCGACGAACTTGTTCGCCGGAGCGGCGTAGAGCGTCTTTGGCGCATCGACCTGTTGCAGAACACCGAAGTTGAGCACCGCAACGCGATGCCCCATGGTCATGGCCTCGACCTGGTCGTGGGTGACGTAGACCGTGGTAACGCCAAGGCGAGCCTGGAGGTCGGCAAGCTCGGTGCGAGTCTGCACGCGAAGCTTGGCATCGAGGTTCGAAAGCGGCTCGTCCATCAGGAAGACCTGGGGCTGGCGCACGATGGCGCGGCCCATGGCCACACGCTGGCGCTGACCACCGGAGAGGTTCTTTGGCTTGCGATCAAGGTATTCGGTGAGGTCGAGAATTCGTGCCGCCTCAGCGACTCGCTCGGCTCGCTCGGCCTTCGGCACCTTCTGCTGCTTGAGAGCAAAACCCATGTTGTCGCCGACGGTCATGCTCGGATAGAGCGCGTAGTTCTGGAACACCATCGCGATGTCGCGGTCTTGCGGCGGCTTCAGGGTGACGTCGACCTCGTTGATCCAAATGGATCCCATGTTGACCGTTTCGAGGCCAGCCAACATGCGCAGCGCTGTTGACTTGCCAGACCCCGACGGCCCAACAAGGACGAGAAGTTCGCCATCGCCGATGTCGAGATTCAGCTGGTTGACGGCTGGCTCTTCGGTGCCGGGGTAGATCCGGCTTGCTTCTTGGTAACGAACTTCAGCCATGCAGCTGGACTCCCTGAGTATTCATCACTTGATCGCTCCCATCGCCAAACCGCGGATCATTCGCTTCTGTGCCACCCAGCCGGCCAAGACGACGGGCAGCGTCGCCAGCACGGAGGCGGCACTCAGTCCGGCGAGGAACTGACCTTGGAACTTCTGCTGCGAGTTGACCCAGACCGGGATGGTCGACGCACCGGTTGGATTCAGCTGGATGGCGAAGAAGAACTCGTTCCAGGCGAAGATGACGCAGAGCAATGCGGTCGCTGCAACGCCGGGTGCCACGATCGGGAGAATCACCTGCCGAATCTGGCCGAGCAGGCTGCATCCGTCGATCTGCGATGCCTCGATGAGTTCTTTCGGCACCTCGGCGAAGAAGGATCGCAACATCCAGACGGCGAGCGGCAGATTCATCGCGGTGTAGAGAACGACGAGCACGGTGCGCGTGCCGAGCAGATCGAGGTCGCGAGCGATGATCCAAATCGGCATGATGATGCCGACGATGGGCAGGAACTTTGTCGAGATGAAGAAGAAGAGGATGTCTCGCCATTTGCGCATGGGGCGAATGGCCAGCGCGTAGGCCGCAGGGATGGCGAGGACCATGACCAACACCGTTGAGATCAGCACGATCCAAAACGAGTTGCCGAACGCTTCGGTGAAGCTCAGCAGACCGCCGGAATCCTCGGTCACTTCCGAGAAGCGATCGAGGGTGGGATCGAAGTTCAGGGTTGGACTCGAGCTAGCGACCGACTCTTCCTTGAAGCCGTTGACCACGAGCCAGAACAGCGGAAAGAAGAACAGCAGTCCGATGATCCAGGTGAGGACACCGAGCACCATCGCGACGGCTCGGTTCTGACCCAGAATCGGTTCGGCCTTTGGAGCCCTGGTGAAGATCGCCATCAGGAGTTGTCCTCCAGCAGGTTCGAGAGCACTCGCAAACCGATGTTGGCGATGATGATCGAGGCGATCACGACGACGATCGAATAGGCCGACGCCAGACCAAACACGTTGCCGCCACCGATGGATCGCTGCGCAATGTAGAACGGCAGGTTCTTTGCCCCGGGCTGGCCGCCAACGATCACTTCGATGTGGTCATACACCTGGATGAGGTAGATCGCGCCGAGCAGCGTGCCGAGTTCGAGGAACGGACGAAGCTGAGGCAGCGTGATCTGACGGAACGTTCCCCACGACGAGGCACCGTCGACCCGAGCCGCTTCGAGAACTGACTGGTCCTGGCCCTGCAAACCCGCGAGCACGATCAGCATCATGAACGGACTCCACTGCCACACGAGCACGACCACCACAGAGGCGAGTGGGTACTTGGTGGCGAATTCGATGGAATCAAAGCCAAGCCCGTTCATCACCCAACCGATGATGCCGAACGTGGAGTTGAACATCTGCAGCTTCCACATGAGCCCGGCGACCACGGGCATGACCAAGAACGGCGTGATCAGCAGTGTGCGAATGAAGCCCTGCCCAAAGAACTTGCGATCGAGCAGGATCGCCAGGCCCGTGCCCACGATCAAGGAAAGCAGCACGGCCATAACCGTCATCTGGACGCTGATCCAGGCCGCGTCACGGAAGAACTTGTCGCCGCTCAGGCTCGCGTAGTTTTCGACGCCGATGAACTGACGAGGCTCGACCTTGTCGATACGCCAATCGGTGAGGCTGTAGAACAGCGTGAAGAGGAAGGGAATCTGAGTAACGAGGATCGTGTAGATCAAAGCGGGCAGGACCGGAAGACGCCGCTTCCATCCCTCGCGCCGTTCCATGCGCTTGATCGCAGCGGCCCGTGCCAAGTCGTCGCTTGTTGGAGTTCCGCCGTTCTTCGATTGATCAACCACGACAGCTGACATGGTCCCCTTTGTTCCCCATTTTTCGAGCTACGAAACCGGATCTCTTGTATCACGGTTTGCGGATGTAGACCTGCCGTCGAACCGATGCTGGTTCGAGCGTTGGCGTGTGATTGCAGTGCACTCGCGACACGGCCGGGCGTCCCACCTGGGTGCGACGCCCGACCGAATCGAAGTTACCTACGACTGATTAGCTGCTTGCCTCGGAGGCAATGATCTGGCAATCGGCCAGCGCGTCATCGACGCTGATCGATCCAGCAATTGCTGCCGAGAAGAGCTCGGTACAACGGGTGCCGACGTCCTGGAATTCAGGAACACCGACGTACTGCACACCGGGGAGTCCGGGGCGAGGTGTGGTACCGGGGTTGTCGATCGGAGCGGCGAGCATGGCGTCGAGGGTGCGCTGTGCGAATGCATCAGCAGCCTCGAGGTACTCGGGACGCTCATAGAGGGACTGACGGGTGCCTGGAGGCACTGCACGCCAGCCGTCCTGCTCGGCGATCAACTCGTGGTAGTCAGCGTTGGTTGCCCAGTCAATGAACTGCCATGCAGCGTCCTCGTCTGAGGTGCTGACCGGAATGGCGAGGGTCCAGGCCCAGAGCCAACCAGATGCGGCAGTTTCCTTGGTGGGTGCAAGCGCAAACTTGGTGTTGGCGACAACGTCGTCTGGGAAGAGGCTGGCGGCGACGGTGGCGTCGTACCACATAGCAACCTTGCCCTCTTCGTAGAGCGACTTGCACTCGTTGAAGCTGGAGTTGGCGGCGTCATCTTCGCCAGCGTCGTTGAGGAGATCAACGTAGAAGTTGAGGGCCTCAGCGAACTCGGGCTGGTCAACCTGAGCAGCGCCGATTGAGCCGTCTTCATTGGCTTCCCACCAGGTTCCACCGAAGGTGTTGAGCACGGTGGTGAAGGCGGCGCCAAGGTCACCCCAGCCAGGCTTGCCACGGAGGCAGATACCGGCAACTTCGTCGGAGTCAATTGCGCGAGCGATCTCGGCAACTTCGTCCCACGTTGGGGCGTCAGGCATGGTGAGGCCGGCCTCTTCGAGGAGGTCGGCGCGGTACATCACGAACGATGACTCTGCGTAGAACGGTGATGAGTAGAGCTCACCGTCGACGGACAGACCGTTACGCACGGCTGGGATCAGGTCGTCGATGTCGTAGGTGTCGGATGCAGCAGCGTGATCGTTCAAGCCGACCAGCCAACCGTTGGCGCCGAACTGAGGCGTCTCGTACATACCGATCTGGACAACGTCGAACTGCTCGCCGCCAGCGCCGACGTCACGCGTGGTGACCTCGCGAAGCGTCTGCTCGTCGAGAACCGTGAGGTTCACCGTGATGCCGGTCTCTGGCGTGAAGAACTCTTCGGCCAGCTCGCCCATGCGGACGATGTTGTCGTTGCCAACGAGTGCGACGGTGATCGAGCGCTCTTCCATGGCCTCGTCGCCATCTTCCATGGCGTCGTCTTCATCTTCCATGGCGTCGTCGTCTTCCATGGCGTCATCGTCTTCCATGGCGTCATCGTCATCCGAGCCAGAATCATCTGACGCTGACGAATCATCATCGCTTCCGCCATCGGAGCTTTCGCCTCCGCTATCGCTACCGCAGGCGGCGGCGAGAATGGCGAACGCAGCAAGAAGGCTCAGCAGTGTGAGCCATCGGCTGCGATGTGTCTTCTCATCGAGCATGGTGTTCTCTCCCAAGTAGTTCCGTTTGAGGGAGGGCAGATCACCCCCCGTTCCAGCATGTGTCTAGTTGGTTTCATGTTGATATGCAACACAATCCCAATTTCGTTTGGGTCCGAACCGTTGCAAAATCGGGGACTCGCACGTTGGAACGTGTTGCGTTATCGTGTCGGCTGTGCGAGACGCGTCCACCCCAATACCGCTTCCACAGGTGTATTCCGATGCCCTGCAAGGCGAGCTCAACGACGTGTCCGTACCGTCATACGACCGCGATGTGTTGACACATTCGATAATTCACATTGGTGTTGGCGGATTTCACCGAGCCCACTTGGCCGTCTATATCGACCAGCTGTGTCAGGCCGGCCATACCGACTGGAGCATCGTCGGTGCCGGCATCATGCCCGGCGACGTGGCGATGGCCGAGGCGCTCTCGAGCCAAGACATGCTCTACAGCCTTGTGGTGCGGGGCGCCGACACCACAGACGTCAGCATCATCGGGTCAATCAACGACTTCGTGCTCGCGGTCGACGACCTCGAACCGCTCGTCGCCAAGATTGCGGAACCCACCACGCAGATCGTCTCGCTCACGATTACTGAAGGCGGCTATCCCATCGACGACAGCACCGGGGCCTTTCTTCCCGATGCGCCAACGGCAGCAGCTCACAGCGCATTTGGTGCGATCGCCGCGGGCCTCGAGCGGCGCCGCATGGAAACGGGCGGCCCAATCACGGTACTCAGCTGCGACAATATTCTGGCCAACGGCAAAGCTGCTGCCACCTCAACACTTGGTGTCGCGGAAAACGCATACGGAGCCGACCTCGTTCGTTGGATCACCGACAACGTCAGCTTTCCCAACAGCATGGTCGACCGAATCACGCCAACCACCAGCGATGCCGATCGCACGTGGATTGCCAACGAGGTTGGTCTCGCTGACAGCTGGCCAGTCGTGACCGAGCCATTCATTCAGTGGGTGGTTGAGGATCGTTTCGCAGGCAAGAGACTCCCGCTCGAAGACCTCGACGTGATTGTCACCGACAACGTCGAACCATACGAATACATGAAGCTGCGTCTGCTCAATGCAGGCCACAGCTGCCTTGCGTATCTTTCTGCCCTCGAGGGCACCGAGACGGTCGATGCCGCAATGGCAACACCGCACATCAAGTCATTCCTTGAAGCGTTCCTCGCGAACGAAGCTCTGCCGACCGTGCCCCCGGTGCCCGGCATCGACCTCGACAACTACATCGCCTCGCTGATCGAGCGCTTCTCGAATCCGAACATCGGCGATCAAATTAGTCGGTTGTGCCTCGATGGGTCGTCGAAGTTTCCGAAGTTCCTCTTTCCAACCATCGAAGCCCAACTCGAAAGCGACGGTCCGATCACGCTCAGCGCCTTAGCGCTGGCTGGCTGGTGCCAATACCTCGGTGGCGTTGACGAGTCTGGGGCCGCAATCACGATTGCCGACGACCCAAACCAGGCCGCAGCGATCTCCTTCGCCGCCGCCTCGGCCGCCAACCCTGCTGCGTTCCTCGATTTTGCCGACGTCTTTCCTCCCTCGATGAGTGAAAGCGAACGTTTCCAGACCGCCTTTGCTGACGCACTCGCCCTGCTTCGCGAGCAGGGAGTGCGCAGTGCGATCAACGAGGTACTCAGCGATCCGTGAGTGACACCGCAGACAAGAGCGTGCAACCCATGATGTTTCAGGGTGAGCGCCAGCGAGCGATCTACCAGGCCACGCTCGAAGCTGGCCGGGCCGAGGTTGCCGGTCTGGCAACACGCTTTGGCGTCACCACTGAGACCATTCGTCGAGACCTATCTGATCTACAAAAGCGCAAGCTGCTGCGGCGTGTGCACGGCGGTGCCGTGCCATGGGAGTCGAGTGGCTTCGAACCGCTGCTGTCTGTTCGCGAACAGAAGAACGAAGACGAGAAGCGGCGCATGGCCGTCACAGCGCTTGATGAACTGCCTGATCGCGGGTCGATCATCATCGACTCTGGCTCGACACTTACGCAGTTCGCCCGGTCGATTCCGCGCGACCTCACGTTGCGGGTCGTGACCAACTCGCTCACAGTCGCCACCCGGCTTGCTGATCATGAAGCGCTCGACGTGATCGTGGTTGGCGGCAAGGTTCGCAAGAACACGCTGGCCATGGTCGACACAGAAGCAGTCGAAGCCATCCGCCCTCTGGCGGTCGACACGCTCTTCATCTCGAGCGATGCGGCAACGGAGACCGGCGGGCTTACCACGCCCTATCGGGAAGAAGCGGTGTTGAAGTCAGCCATGATTCACGCTGCTCGACGTGTGGTCGCTCTCGTCGACCACACCAAGTTTGGCGAAGACCACTTCATCAGATTCGCAGAGTGGTCCGACATCGACGTGCTGGTCACCACCGGCGAACTCGATCCGCGTCTGGCTGCTGAGATTGAGGCCAGCGGCACCACTGTGCGATTGGCGTAGGCGTCCTCAACGTGGACGTCACCACCGAGCACCCCTCCCCCGCCGAACATCTCGAGCTTGTCGCGGCCCAGGTAGCTCGGCTCAGCGCCGACTTCGTTCGCACGCACACCGGTGCCGCTCGAGCCGCCCACACCAAGAGCTCTCCCACCGACGTGGTGACCGAAACAGACGTCGACTCCGAACGGCTCATTCGTCGCGAGCTCACTGAACGCTGCCCCGGTTCGCTGATTCAGGGTGAGGAGTTGCCACTGGCCGGCGGCGACAACAGCATCGAATGGATCGTCGACCCCATCGATGGCACCGTCAACTTTCTCTACGACCTTCCTGTTGTCGGTGTGAGCATCGCGGCCAGCATCGACGGAGAGATTGTCGCCGGCGCCGTAGCCGACGTGCTGCGGGGCGAGGTGTTTTCGGCGAGTGCCGATTCGACGGCAAAGCTCGACGGTCGAACGATCACCGTGAGCGGCAAGACCGAGCTGCCGCAATCGCTCGTCGGCACCGGGTTCAGTTACGACGCCAAGCGACGGGCGCAGCAAGCTGAAACGGTTGGCCGCATGCTGCCCCGCTGTCGCGACATTCGATGCATGGGATCAGCAGCGCTCAACCTGTGCTGGGTCGCCGCTGGACGGCTCGATGGCTACTACGAGCAAGACACAAAGATCTACGACTACGCCGCCGGCAACCTGATTGCCGAACGAGCAGGAGCCGTCGTCGAGACTCCGTCAAGCAACGACCTTCGCCTCGACATCGCGGCAACACCCGCCATCTTCACCCAGCTCCGAGAGTTGATCGGTACCGTCAACTAGCCAGCAGTTCCTTGCTAGCCCAGTGAGATCTTGCGGGTGGGTGTTTTGGCGCCAGCCAAAACACTGTTAGCGAACGGAGTGAGCGGCAGCGGCGTCAGCTAGTCAGCGTCTCCCTGGCGCGCCAGCGGTCCCACAGGTCGTTGTCTTCTGGGTCTGCGGCCTCGGCGAGGCGGCTCACGGCGACCGCCGCTTGCCAGCTTGGATTCTCCGCGCCCAGCACGTCGGCGAACTGCCCAACGTACGACTGCTGGAGTGACGCCAGCGTCTCCGCGTCGGCACCTGGGAGGTGGACCGGGGTCGTTCCGGCTGGCAGCGGGCGCATCAGTAGCGTGGAGCGCAGCACGTCGGCCAGCGGATGACCGATCGACGCATCGAACCAGTCGATGGCCACTGGACCGTTGACGGAAAGAATGACGTTGCCGGGATGCAGATCGCCGTGCAGCACGCCAGCACCGCGGGGAAGCTCATCGATGAGCGACTGGGCCTCGCTCTGATCTTCATCGGAGAGCCCAGCGACGGCTGAGGCTTTGGACTTCATGCGGGCGATCAGATCGGGGAGGCCGGATGGCAATGACAGCCGGTGGATGGTTCGCTGCAGCGCAGCCATGTCGGCCACAAGTTCGTCTTGGCGGCCAGGGTCGGCCCGCATGGCATCCCACATCAGGGCACCGTCGATGCGAGCGAACACAACGGAGGTGCGACCCTCAACCTGGATGACGTCTCGCACCTCGGGGGCTGGAGCGCCAACAGACCGAGCGGCACTGGTGTAGGTCGCTTCAAGCGCCAGCCACTCGTCTGGCACGTGGTCTTTGGGGATCTTGATGACGGCGTCGTTGCCGAAGGCCCGAACAATGGACGTTCGACCCTCTCCGACAATCGCCCCGATGCTCCCCATAGCGAAAAGTTAACCACACCAACTCGACATCGGAGGGTCGAGGCAGAACGGGCTCGCCCGTTACGAGACGGGCACGGCGACACCGGCGTGGAGAAAATCCAGAATCGTTCTACGCAGCCGAGCGGCGACTCGCACGTCGAGCTCGAGTCCGACGGCGCTGAGCGCGCCAGCGTCGGTCACCACGCCGGTCACGGCTCCGTACACCGAGGCCAACAAGATGCGCGGGTCCGACCGTCGAAACAGACCAGCGTCCATGCCAGATTCGAGACCGCTGAGGGCCCGGTCGATCAGCGGCGTGAGTAGTCCAACCACCACGTCTGATCGAGGCGGGCCAAGCCGGCTCACCTCTCGCAACAGGCCGACGAGCTCTGGTTGGCGCACCGCCAGTGAGAACGACGCTCGCACCACCGCTTCAACCCGAGGCCAGCCCAACGGCGCCTCGGCCGCCGCGGCCTCAAGCACCTCGACGAGCTCGGAGGCGCCGTTCACAAGAACCGCCTCGAGAACCCCATTTTTGGACCCGTAGTGGTACAGAATTGATTGCTTGGTGACCCCGACGATTCCGGCAAGGTCGTCGAGCGACGTGCCGGCGAAACCTCGTTCTGCAAAGGCGGAGGAAGCCGCCTCAATCACCCTAGACTTGGTATCCACTTACCAAATGGTAGAGGAACGATGAATACGCCGCCCAACGCTCACGAAACAACCGACAACAGCGCACTCGATGTGTGCTCGTCGCTGGGCGGAAAGCGCATCGCCGTCACGGGCTCCACTGGCTTCCTCGGCACCGCACTCGTCGAGCGTCTCATACGTTCGGTTCCCGACTGCGAGCTGGTGCTCCTCGTTCGCCCCGGCAAGAAGTCGTCGCCCGTCGAGCGGGCACGGCGCGAGATCTTCCGCAACGACGCCTTCCACCGCAACATCGAAGAGCGAGGCGAGACCCCTCGCAAGGCCGACACCTTCTGGGAAGAGATTGATCGTCGCGTCACCGTGATATCCGGTGACGTC
>CALLGK010000299.1 GCA_938009905.1 uncultured Acidimicrobiales bacterium
TGATCTGTGTGATCTGGATGGTTCGGGTTCCACAGAGGCTCAACTGCCGCCCAGAATCCCGTCGCCTGAAGCCAGGACTTGTGTCGGTGGCAGGGTTTGCACAGCATCTGCCCGTTGGCGGTGTGAGTTGGACCGCCTCGACTCGCCGGTTCGATGTGATCGGAGTCGAGTTTGTTGCGGCCGTTGTCTGGCCGCCGCCCGCAACCGGGCCCTCGACAGTTGCGATCTCGCACTAGCATTCCCAGATCTTGCGAGCCGTTGAAGAATCGAGCCTTTGTCGACACCGATGTCGTCCGGTCGGCTTGGTTGAGTGTGACCCGGTGAATGTGGCCGGCGAGCGAGCACCACAGGGCGAGCGCTGGGGCCAGCCGAGCGCCGCTCGTTGTCTCACACCGGTAGGCGTCGGCTTCGCGGGTTCGGTGACGAACGGGAAGAGACCCGGTGTCTGGTGGCTCTGCGCTAGATCGTTCGGTACCTGGCCGATAGATCCGCAGGTAGCCAGATCGATTGGCGGCCTGCGCGGCCCACACCAATGTGGCGAAGTCGACGGTGATGGCCACGCTCGGCGTGACACCCGGATCGCCGTGGGTGTTCGCGCCACCTTTGCGGATCAAGATCATGAGGGCGTCGTGGCGACGCATTGTGTCGGTTCGAGCGAGGTGGGCCGAAGTGACGGCCTCGGGGTCTTCGCCCTGCGCAACCGCCGTGGCTCGAGCGTCGGCCCACTCCTCCTCGAGAAGTTGATCGAAGATCGGTTGAATCGCCGTGAGCAACTGGTCGAGCATCACGCCGGTGGTGTCGAGTTGCAGCAGTGCAGCTCCGCCAACGCCTCGCGCCCAAGTGAGGCTGCGCTTGTCGAAGCCCGGATCGATGTCGGCCGGATCCCGAGGGTCGACGAGCTCTGCCCAGTTGTCGGTTCGCTGTTCGAACGCAACCCAGCCCAACGTTTGAGCGTTGTTGACGTGCCATGCCTGATCGTCGATCGCGGCGTCTCGAAGGTGCGGGCGACGGACGAGCCGGGCGAGCAACTTGGCGTGCTCGACGGTAATCGTTCCGGCCGCGAGTGCTTGCCAGACCAGCGGTAGCTTCGAGAGCGCGTTGGCCAGGTTGAGCTCGGCACCGGTGTGGCGTCCGTTCATCCGCCGCGATGAGGCACGATCGGTTGAACCGGAGCGGCAGCGAGGGCGAAAGAGGCGACGCTTGTCGTATGACGCAAGGTGGGCCGCCTTGGCCGCCGCAAGCTTTGCTTCGACCTCGTCGAATTTCGACAGAACGTCCACGAGGTCGTCACCCTCGAACTCGTCGATCCGAACATCGACCAGCCGGTCGAGCCAATAGATCACATCGTCAGCCGCAACGAGCGCGCTGTCTGAGCTGGTGTTCAGTTGCCGATCGGCAAGTGCTGATCGATCAATCGTCGGGAGAGCGGTGGAGTCAGCGCTCGTGAATTCGGACTTGTCGATGCCAACGTCGAAGGGTTGCCCATCGATTTCCATACCGCTCACCTCCCCCTGATTCCCGCTACGTCGTGATGGTGTTTTCGAGTCGAAACTCCATCGCCGTATTTCCATAGTATCGAACATACGTTCGATTGACAACCCTTGTGTGAAAGAACTTTCTGCCGTCAGAACGCCGCTCTTGGCCCGTGTGCGTTTTCGACCCCATCGACGGACACTGCTCAGGTCCCACGGGTCGAACGCCTGAGGTTGGCTGCCAGCCGAACGATCGCTTGGTGGCTACGGTTACGACGTGAGTGCCGACGGGTATGACCCGCACGACTTTCCGCCGTTTGCCGTCACCGTCGACTTGGTGATGCTCACCGTTCGGCCGCCCTCGATCGACGTGCTGCTCGTGAAGCGAAGCGAGAATCCCGGGCGGGGCAAGTGGGCACTACCCGGTGGGTTCGTCGGCCACGATCAAGACTTGCTCGGGGCGGCTGAAGGCAAGCTGGCCGAGAAAACCGGCGTGCGAATCGATCGGACGCACCTCGAACAGCTCGAGACCTTCGGCGCTCCGGGTCGCGACTCGCGCATGCGCGTCGTCAGTGTCGCTCATCTCGCAATGCTCAGCGATCCCGGCGTGCCAGACACCGACGATGCGGCGTGGCACAACGTTGGTTCACTCGATCTGAGCACGCTGGCTTTTGACCATGGCGAGATCTTGCGGACTGGTCTTGAGCGGGCGAAGGCCAAGCTCGAATACACCACGCTGGCTACGTCGTTTTGTGGGCCCGAGTTCACGATCGGCGAACTTCGTGCGGTTTACGAAGCGGTGTGGGGCATCTCCCTCGACCCTGCCAACTTTCACCGCAAGGTGATGAAGACGGATGGGTTCGTTGAAGCGACGGGGCGCACCGAATCAGCCGGCCGCGGCCGACCAGCACGCACCTATGCAGCTGGCCCAGCAACCGACCTTCACCCGCCGATCTCTCGGTCGTAACCTGATCAAGCCGATCCCGTCGGCACCCTCGCCGTAGTTCACGTTCGGTTCAGCCTGTTTCATTCCAGGTGGGATCGGCCGATCTGTGATGCATGGAAGCGACGGCCGAACGCATGGCACCGTCACGGATCTCGCCAGCCCTGGTCGATCCGCGTTTCCTCGTCGCCCTTGCAGCTCTGTTCATCAACGACCTGTGGTTGAAACCGAACTGGCCCGGCGTCGTGTCTGGCAAGCTCAGCGACATCGCCGGTGTCGTGGTCTTTCCGGTGTTGATCGGCGCGCTCGCGCAGCTGCTTGGCCGCCGGCCGCGCAACGGTGTGGTTGTCGGTTTCGTCACCTTCTGGTTCGTCGGCCTTCAGCTTTCGACGCAGATCGATGGCCTCCACGAGTCGATCATCAGCTCGTTGCTGCCGTGGAGCGTCGCAAACACGATGGACCCAACTGATCTATTAGTTCTGCCGCTGGCCACTGTTGGGCTGCGGGTGTTACAGCGACCACAGCCGCTTCGTGTTCATCCAGTCGCGCGACGCAGCATGCTCGTTCTTGGACTGCTGGCTTGCGTCGCTGAGTCGCCGTCGGAGTACTCGACGACCACAGGCGCGCCGGTCGTTCGGGAAGATGGAACGATTGAGTTTCGGCGGCGCTCTTCGGAGAGTTCGAGCGTCATGCGGAGCACAGATGGTGGTCTGAGCTTCAGCTCAGTCAGCGTGGACGAGCAGATGACCGACGAGCAACGGAATCGGCCTTGGCCTCGACTCAGCCAGGTTTGTTTACCGAACGAGCCGAGTCACTGCTTTCGGTTCGCAGATGCGGACGGCGTCAAGATCCAAGAGACCAAAGACGGTGGCGCCTCATGGCAGACGTCGTGGCGTCACCCCGACGAGTTCTACGTGGGCCGCAGTGGAAGCAGCTCGTTCTCAAATGGCGGACTCGCAGTGACCGACGACGGCGTCGTGATGGCATCGACCGGCGATGGGCCAATGCTGCGGTGGGTTCAGTCCGATGGTTGGAGCCCTGGCGCACTTGAACTGCGGCGCAGGAGCCCGTCCCTTGCGGCGGTCGGCATCGCGGCCGCTGTTGTGGCGCTCACCACGTTGGCCATGAGGCTTCCGCACAGACCGGGGGCGCGCCGGCTTCACCTTTGGTCATCGTTGCCTGCCTTGGCTTTGCTCGGGTTGACCATCGAACACAATTCGTTGTGGATCGCACTGATCATCCTGCTCAGCCCACTGCTGTTGGTGTCATGGGTGTCGGGGATCCTGACCTTCACCAGCACGCGGTTCCGACTTCGGGACGTACGCGGTTGGCGGACCTTCTGGCCGTTTGCGCTCCCCGTCGGCGTCGCGCTTGCTTGGCTGGGTGTGTCACTTGTCGAAACCTGGCATGTGTGGATCGCGCTCGCAAGCTGCGTGGTGGTTGCCGCGGTGGCGCCGAACGAGAAGGTCGGTCAGCTCGGAATCGGCGATCTCCGACATACCGAACCGCCAGCGATCACCTCACGGACAACCGGGAGCCTGGTGGTGCGCGACGAATCAATTGCCGTCTCGTTTGCCATGGCAAAGTCGGGCTGGCCTGAGATCTCTGACGCGGTCGAGATCTCGACGACACAAGTCATCACCTCGGTGCTGTCGCACAAACACCTCAGGGGAGACGCAGGCTTTCGGCTCGATGTGCCCAACACCGAAGTTGTCCGGTGGCTGCCTCAGACGCCACGGGCTTCAGCTGTTCATCTTGTGATCCTGACCCCGGTTCGGCCACAGAAGTTTGAGGTGCAGCGCATGATTCGTCGTCGCCAACGCAAGACGACCATGTGGTCGATCGTTGGCGAAAGCACGGATGATGGGCTGGCAGACTCAATCGCTGGTCGAGGGCATGTCGCTCCTCAAGTGATGAACGGCGTTGACGCCGAAGGAACCATCGTTTCGCTCGCCGTTTGGTTTGCCACGAAGGTTGACCCGGAGGCACTCGGTCGGGGTCTTGACCTTGCAGATACTGCTGCGGTCGCCCCGGCCACGGCCTAGTCGTCAACCTTGAAGTAGTCGGGTTTGCCGAGGGCCCAGTACTCGCCCCAGATCTGCTCGCCGCCGGCCACGTGGACGACGTCGCCGGTTACGTAGCCGGATGCGACGGGTGAGCCGAGGTAGGCAACGGCTTGCGCCACGTCGTGCACATCGCCCAGCCGGCGTTGGGGGTTGTGATCGAACGATGGTCTGGCCTCTGGCGGATAGTTGACCAGCCCGGGACTGCGGACCACGCCAACGGCGATGGTGTTGATGCGAATGTCGTGCGGAGCCCATTCGACGCTGAGCGAGGCGGCGAGTCCGGCCGCTCCAGACCGGGCTGCTGCAGTGTGCGAGATACCGACGCTGCCTCGGCCCGTGATGGTGCCGATGTTGACGATTGAGCCGCCAGATGAATGCTCGATCCATTGTTGGGCAGCGGCCTGCATCACAAACCAGGTGCCGTAGAGGTTGGTCTCAACTACAGCAGCCCAGCCTTTCGGTGAGATGTCGACGGCCGGGGCAGGAAACTGCCCGCCGGCATTGTTGACAACGAGGTCGAGCCTCCCGTGATCGACCCACGTTTGCTTGATGAGGTCGCCGACCTGCTCTGGATCGCGAATCGTCATGGCCGTTGGAGCGACGGTGACACCGTGCCGGCCAAGCGAGTCTGTCAGCTCGGTGAGCTTCTCGTCGTTGCGACCGCAGGTGACGATCGTTGCGCCAAGGCGACCGAGCAGCATGCAGATCGCTCGACCGATTCCTCCCGCGCCACCCGTCACGAGTGCGACCTGGCCGGCGAAGAGATCAGGCCGGTAGGCATGGCTCAGCTCAGCGAGTTCATCGTCGGTGTAGCTGTGGTACGGATCCTCGGTCACTCGGCCGACCCTAATCTCACTGTCGTAAGGTCTTCCTATGGTGAGTCGAGGAAGGGTGCGACTGCTGCTTGGTGCCCTTGTTCTCTTTGCCGTAGTTGCATGCACAGGGAGCTCGACCAACACGAGCGGCTCGGTAAGTTCTTCGGCGGCTCCGACGACGGCAGACGTGTCGAGTCCGACGGCCGTGTCGGGTGCAACACCTACAACGTCCACAGTCACAGAGTCTGCCGTTGACGAAACCCCACTTTGGCCGGTGGCCAACCTCGGACGTGACGGATTGCTGGAGTTGTGGGCAGCGGATCGCGCGCTCGCGGTCGAGCGCATCACGAGTGCCGGATGGGGCTTGAAAGGTCAGACTCTCGAAGGTCCAGGCGGGATGCGTATCGATCTCGCGAGCTGCCCAGCGGGATGGTTGAACGAACCGCTCCTCGGCGAGGAGATTGGGCTCACGTGGTGGTCGTCGTTCCATTGGGCACCGAACGGCAGTGATGCTCGTTCGTATCTTGCGTGGCTTGGCGATGACGCAGAGATCGACGGTCGGGCGATCGCCATAAACGATGCGTACTTCGAAGCATGGAATCCGTCGGAGCAACAGACGCAAGAACTACAACGTACTCAAGCGCAAATGAACGAGGAGCAGATCGATCTGTTCGCCGCACAGTCGTTTGGCGTTCTTGGCTTTGCCGAGTTGGAACAGTCCAGTTCGTTCCGAAGCCTCATCGGCGAACGGTGTCTGCTTGCGTTTGCCGTGCGATCACGCCGGACGCCTGCGGACTCGGACCCGTTTCTCGGGCCGTCACCGATGCTCCACCAGTCGGTCGAGGTCCAGGCGTGGCTCGAGTTTGTCGAACGTGTGGCTCCTGGTGGATCGGCTGCCGTGCTCGTCATGAACAACGAGTGGGGTCTTGGCTTCCAATCAGCACTCGAGGGAGCCACTCGACCCTCTCATGGCGAGGTGGCGTTCCGGTTCGTCAGCCATGAACCTGCTGCGCAAACTCTCGGCGACGAGGTCGCTGAACTCTTCGATTCGTCTCCTGACGTGATCTTCTTGGCAACTGCTGGCCAGCCCTGCGTGGTCGCCGTGAAAGCGATTCGGGCGCTGGACGATGACGTATCAATCGTTGTGCCAAACGCATGCACAGACACCGTGCCGTATATCAATCCACTAGAGGACGACGCCATTGGCCTCGGTGCAGCCTTTTCTCTTGTTGATCAACATGTTGCTCCGTTCAGGTCGACGAGCTTCGGCCAAGCCGTGTCTCAGTACTCGGACGTCATCGGAGGTCAGGCATCGCTCGCCTGGTTCGAAACGTGGTATGCCGTCGAGTCGCTGAAGATCGCCGCCGAGCTTCCCGGAGGCCTGACACGAACCAATGTGCTCCTCGCCATGTGGTCATTTGATGGGCACTACCCACTCGTGTCTGAGACTGTCGATATCACGTGGGGCAGTGATCAACAGCTGCACGACGATGCAGAAATTCTCGAGTTCGACCGCGCCACAGGAATGTGGCAGTTAACCCTTCGGTGATTTCCCGATGGGTTACTCGCCGGTCGGCAACTCTTTGCGGGTGAGTGAGGCGTGGCGGAGGCGGGCCGCAAGCTCGGCCGCGCCCTCTGTGGAGAGTCGAAAGGTGCGAGCCAGGTCTCGTATCGAACGCATCGTCGTCGCGATCTGCTGAAGGCCCTGACCGTTCGATCCGTCGGTCGTCGACAGGTTCACAACCGCGTAGCCGAGATAGAGCATGTCGCCCTCACGCTCAGCCCGCCTGCTCGGATCAAGCCGATCGGCATCGACGCCGTAGAAGCTCGCGAGTTGTTCAACGAGCTCCGGGGAGGGAGTCCGCAGACCTGCTTCGATGGCATTGAGCTCGAGCGGTCGAATGCCGAGCTGACGGCTGATCTGTTCGGGGGAGTAGTGGAGCCTGCGTCGAGCCTTTTCGAGCACGACGCCGATGTGAACACCACCGCGCTTCGATGCATCGATCTTCTGCACAGACGGCATGGGGACGAGGGCAGCCGAGCCGACGGGCTCCGTCGACTTCTCGATGTCCAACTCTTCGTTGTCGATCTCGCTCACTGTCTCCCTTCGGCCCCAGCGATGTGAACCTAGACGCGACAGATCAGTCGGAGAGGGCGACGAAACTGCCGTTGCGAGTTCCGACGAAGATTCGGCCATCCCACACGGCCGGCGTCGATTCGATGCACCCTTCAACGTCGACCTGCCACAGTAGGGGCGGCTCGATCGTGGTGTCGCTCACGTCGAACGCGTGCAACACGCCGATGCAGTCACCTTGCAGCAGCACGTTGTCGACGACCACCGGGCTCTGCCAGAGCGGGCCGGGAAGGTTCAACACCCAGCGCTCGGCGCCGGTGTTTCGGTCCAAGCCGAGCACTCGGCCGTCGTCGGTTGCGATGATCACGAGATCGGCGTGGAGTGCGGGAGTGGCCCACACGCCCGAGTCGCGCCCGCTGCGAGCTTCGCGACTCCACACGAGCGGATCGTCTGGCTTTGACGGGTCGAGCTTGACGACCTGGCCGATCTCTTGGGAGCGAGCGTTGCCTCGTTCGTATTCGACACCGATGTAGAGCATGCCGAGCTCGTCGATCACCACGCTGGCGTCGACGTCGTCGCCAACCCAGTAGCGAAACACGCGTTCTGGGGTTCCGCCGTCTGTGAGGCTGGTGATGTCCCAGCCCTGCACGAGGCCTCCCGAGTTGGCGAAGTACACAACGTTGCCGCTGATGGCGACCGAGTTCTCGATCGACACGTCGTTGCCGACTGCTGCGGTGAGCTCGGAGTCCCAACCTTCTACCGAGAAGACGATCTGCGGATCGACCGTGACCATGCCAGCGGCGTCGTAGCCGCGGTTGAGCTTCACGATGAAGAAGCGCGAGTTCTCGCCACCCTCAAAGAGGTAGTCGTCGACAATGAGGGCCGAGCCGTCCCAGTCGTTGTTCCACTTGGTTGGTTGGATGGCTTCAGCCGACAGCTTCCACAGTGCTTCGGGCGCTGGCCGGTCGATGGCCACCACATGGAAGAAGTCGTCGCGGCTGCCCGTGTACATGAGCGGGAAGCCATCAGGATCGATTGTGATCGTGCCCTTGATGATGTCGTTCGTCTCGTACGGCGGATAGACCTCGGCGCCGGTTGCCGGATCGAGGAAGTTGACCTTGCGGTTGTAGGCGCCAAAGGCGACCCACCAGCCTTCAGGGTCGCCGGGTGGATGGAAGATCGCTGGTTGACCAGTCCATCCCGAGCCGCACCACTGCTTGCTCTCGCCACCCACGGGCGAGTTTGAACAGCCAATGTCGAAGCGCCAGGCGATGGACGGGTTCTGAGGAACCGGGCCGCGCCCGTAGTAACTGCGAGTTGGATTGCCGCGGAATGTGAGCAGCCCGTCGACGGCGCCGAGCTCGGTCCACGGTTGGCCAGACGATGCCGGGTCGACCCAGCCCTCATACGGCGGCACCGTTGTGGTGGTCGTTGTTGGCGCAGCCGTCGTGGTTGGAGCCGCGGTTGTGGTGGTGGTTTCGATCTCGGTCACGGCTGGCGCGTTTACGAACGACACGCCAGCGACGTCCGAGCTGCTCTCGCGTTGGCTGGCGGCGCGATTGGCCACGAACAGCATCCCCACGAGCACCAAGCCGAGCATGCTCAGCATCGCGCCGAGTGTCCTGTTGGAAATGCCTTCGACGTTTCCGTTCATGAGCGTCCCCCGCAGCCCACCTGACGCATCAGTTCAGTCCGCCCTCGGCGACCATGCGCTCAAGCGTGAGTTCAGGGTGATCGCCCACCACTCGATCCATCCAGAATCGGCTCTCGAACAGCGCAAGCAACGTGCCGTCTTCACGGGCCAGCACGCTGACTCCCTGCATCTGGTGCAGTGCCTCGCGTGATTCTGGGTCGGTACGGCGAGCGATGGTGTAGGGCGTCGCGGTGAGTTCAACCGGTGCGCCAAACTCGTTTTCGAGCCGGTGGGTTGCTACCTCGAACTGAAGCTGACCGACAGCGGCCAAGATCGGGGCCTGATCGCCAAGGTCGGCGTCGCGCAGCACCTGCACCGCACCTTCTTCGTCGAGCTGAGCGATGCCCTTGCGGAACTGCTTGAACTTTGAGGTGTCTTTCACCCGCGCCCGCATGAAGTGCTCAGGAGCAAAGGCCGGCAGGGGAGGGAACTGACACTCTTCTTCGGCATACACAGAGTCGCCAGCTCGGAGATCGTTGGCGTTCACGAGGCCGAGGATGTCGCCGGGGAAGGCTTCGTCGACGGTGTCGCGGTCTTGGCCAAAGAGGGTCTGTGCGTACTTGCTCGAGAACTGTCGACCCGATCGGCCAGTGGTGAGCATCTCGCCTCGCTCGAACACGCCGGAACACACGCGCACGAACGCAATGCGATCTCGGTGGGCTTTGTCCATGCCTGCCTGCACCTTGA
This sequence comes from uncultured Acidimicrobiales bacterium, assembly GCA_938009905.1. Lineage (GTDB taxonomy): Bacteria > Actinomycetota > Acidimicrobiia > Acidimicrobiales > SZUA-35 > CALEWY01. The sequence continues at coordinate 9,751 of CALLGK010000299.1, forward strand.
AGACAAGGCCGGCGAAGGGAGCATCAACAGGGCGTCGACTTCCGTCGGCGAGCAGCTGAGCTGATGGGGGAGGCACAAGGTCGATGACGCCGTCGAGGAGGAAGCGCACGCCGAAGTTGGTGAGGGCTGATCCGAAGAACACCGGGGTGCTCTCACAGGCGAGGAAGGTCTTCGTGTCGACGACGCGTCCGAGTTCGCGAAGCAGTTCCGCTTCTTCTTGGGCCGCGGTCCACCACTCGCCTTCGTCGATGGCGGCTTGCTCGGCGCTGACCACTTCTTCTGGCGCCATCGTGGAACCGCGGGCGGTTCGTTCGAAGCGGGTGTATTCGCCGGTCTGCTGGTGGATGACGCCTCGGAAGTCGCCGGGGATGCCGACGGGCCAGGTGACAGGAGTCGGTTCAACGACGAGCGTCTCTTCGATTTCGTCGAGTAGCTGGAGCGGGGCCTTGCCTGGTCGGTCCCACTTGTTGATGAAGGTGAGGAACGGAATCTCTCGTTCGCGACACACCTCGAACAGCTTCAGTGTCTGTGGCTCGATGCCTTTTGCGGCGTCGAGCACCATGACGGCAGCATCGGCTGCGGCCAGCACTCGGTAGGTGTCTTCTGAGAAGTCGCGGTGGCCAGGGGTGTCGAGCAGGTTGACGACGCAGTCGCGGTACTCGAACTGCAAGGCGGCCGAGGTGATCGAGATGCCTCGCTGCTGCTCGAGATCCATCCAGTCTGAGGTGGCAGAACGGCGACCTTCGCGGGCCTTGACGGTGCCAGCCTCTTTGCCGAGCGCTCCGCCGTACAGCAGAAACTTCTCGGTGAGCGTGGTTTTACCGGCGTCAGGGTGCGAGATGATCGCGAACGTTCGACGACGCGCGGCTTCGGTGCGGGGATCACTCACCGTGACGACGCTATCGCCCTCAGCGGGCGTGAGTCTCGATGGTGAGCACCGTTGCCCGACGCAATCTCTGCGACACTCGGCAGATGGAGCGGATTCTCGGCCCGACAACGGTCATCGCGGGCTTGAGTGAGCCCGGTTCGGTGCAGGTTGATGACCACGGCGATCGCCTCGTCGTGAAGGCACTCGTTGATCTCGATGGGCTCGCAAACGGCACGTTCGCGACCACGACCGTGGGCTGCGCCTTTGAGCCGACGGCCTTTGCCGCTCCCAACGTGGATCTTGTGGGTTTCGGGTACACGCAGTTTGCGCTCCCGTTGCGGGCCGGGCCTGGCGGTGGGTTCGACTTTGCTCCTGCGATCAATCTCGATTCGCCCCCGGCAGTGTTGCCGCTGCTACTGATGAGCGATGACGGACGGTGCGAGCTGCTGGCGCCGCTTGACGCGTGGCACGAACAAGTCATCTCGGTGGAACAGTCAGTTGTCGATGGAGCGCCCCGCATTGATCGGTTCGTGTGGGGCTGGCTTGGCGATCTCGACGTGGTGCCAGCGGGTTTCGAAGCCACGCTCGGCATCTTCACCGGCACCTCAGTGCACGAAGTGTTCAATGCCTGGGGCTCATCGATTCGGGGCGCCGCCGGCACCACTCGACCAGGCCGCTACGTCGATCCGCTGCTCACCCACCTCTCGTATTGGACAGACAACGGGGCCGCGTATTGGTATCGAACCGAGGCCGGCAAAGACATCACGACCACGCTGTCCGACAAGCTCGCCGAGCTTGATGCGCTCGGCGTCGGCATCGGTTCTGTGGAGCTCGACTCGTGGTTCTACACGCACGAAGTGAGCCGACCCGTGTCCGAGACGGGCTACCTCGAAGCGGTGCCGCCCACGGGCATGTTGTCGTGGAAGCCGCGAGCCGAGGTGCTCCCAGACGGTATGGCTGCGCTGCGGAAGGCGCTTGGCAATCGACCGCTTGCCCTCCACAGTCGACACATCTCACCGACGTCGCCCTACCTCAGCAGTGGCAGTTGGTGGGTCGGCGAACGAGCGGCCATGCCGTCAGACTTTGCCGTACTTGATGAGTGGTGCCGCGACGCCGCGTCGTGGGGCGCCACCTGCATCGAGCAGGACTGGATGATGGTTGCCTACTTCGGCAACGAAGAGCTCCGGGCCCAGCCAGGACGCTCGCTGGCCTGGCAGCGAGCACTCGATCAGTCGGCGACCAACCGTGGTCTTCACTTGCTGTGGTGCATGGCGCTCCCCGGCGACTTCGCCGCCACCGTGGAGCTCGACCGCGTGATGGCCATTCGCACCAGCGACGACTATCGCTTCGCCGAGGACCCAGCCTTGCTGTGGATCTGGTACCTGACGGTGAACGTCATGGCCGATTCGCTTGGACTGCCGGTGTTCAAAGACTGCTTCTTCAGCGCCACACCCGATGGCGGCACTGGTGATGCCACAGACGGCGACCAGCACGCAGAGCTCGAAGCGTTGCTGGCCGTGATGTCGGCTGGTGTCGTCGGCATTGGCGACCGCATCGGCCGAACTGACGCAAACGTGCTGAGTCGAATCGCCCTGCCAGATGGCCGGATCGTTGGTCCTGACCGACCAATCACGATCGCTGAACAGTCGATGGCTGATGCCGGCCGATCAGCTGGCCTGTGTTGGGCCGAGACCGAGACAACAAACGAGCACGGCACCTGGCGCTACATCGTGGTGATCAATACCTCGGACGATCAGGTAGTCAGAAGCGACACGTTCTCTCTCGAAGAAGCAATGCACGTGTACTGGTGGCGAGACGGGACGGCCACGACAACGGCTGAGCTGACGGTCGAGCTTGCGCCTCGCGATTGGGCGCTGTTGGTGTGCTGCCCGATCCCCGCTGACGGCGGTGAACCCATCGTCGGTGACACCTCGTTCTACGTCACGATGAGCGCAGCCCTCCCGTAGGCTCGCTCGGTGGCAACACCTCTCGAAACAACGTTGACGTTTCCAGGGGCTCGCCGTCCCGACACGTCATGGACCGTCGACTCAGACGGCTTGTCGATCGCGACCTACCAGTGGGGTGACGACGACCGTCCGCCGCTGTTTCTGGCCCACGGTGGGTTCGACTTTGCTGGCACGCTCGACACCCTGGCGCCACGGCTGGCCGACGGTGGTTGGCGAGTGATCTCGTGGGATCAGCGTGGCCACGGCGATTCTGAACATGCCGCGCTCTACAACTGGGATGCCGATCTGCGTGACGCGTTCCGAGTGTTTGAATCGGTCACGAACAAGGCAGCGCCTCTTGTGGGTCACTCGAAAGGCGGTGGTCTCATGATGGCGATGGCAGACGTGCGGCCCGATCGCGTTGCCGCGCTCGTGAACCTCGACGGGTTGCCCTCGAAGCGAACCGTGCCAGACATGCCCGACCGGCAACGGCGGCGCATGATGGCCCAAGAGATGTCGGCCCGTCTCGACTTTCGACGCACGGTGCACGACAACACTCG
>CALLGK010000300.1 GCA_938009905.1 uncultured Acidimicrobiales bacterium
CACTTGCCCTGGTACTTGAACGGGCCCTGGCGATACGTGCCGCCGGTGACGGTGCACACCACCTCGTCGGCCCCAGACATCAACGCCTTGGCGTTCGCCACCATGAACGGGGCATACGTGCCACCGATCTCGTGCAGCAGCTTTGCCGTCGCGGCCGGGAGTGCCTCCAGCGTTGCCCAGCCAGCCTCATCGTCGATCTCGAGCCACGACAGATCATCGAGGCGATCAACCCACGAGATCACCTTTGGGGCCCGAGTGGCTGCGATGGTGACCGCCGTTGGGTCCCACTTCACAAGCTGGCTTAGCTGGCCGTAGAGGCCGAAGTCCGCTCGGCCCGGCCGGTCACCAAGCACGAAGTCGTGTCCAGAGAGCAGCTCGGTCAGAACATCAAGCAGCCGCTCGTAGGAACCCTCGATGATCGGCGTGTTCTCTTCTGTTGAGCCAACGAGCGCTCGCCGCCCAATCTGTCGAGTCGTGATGAACTCGTACGTTTGCTGCGCCTGGTCGCTGTCCATGTTGAGATTGCTGCCAAGTGGCAGCAATCGACCGGCCTTGTCGATGTCGGCGTCGTAGGTCCAGCGGTAGTGATACATCGCCTTCGTCGTCCACTCGTCGGCGTAGTCCTCGATGAGCATGTCGATGAAGGCCAGCGCCGGGTCGGTTGGCACCAGATGCCGGCCGCTGAACTCGCCTTCGAGCCGCATGATCTGAGGTGATGAATCAACCGTCGCTTCGCCGTGGCTCCCGTCGGCATTCGGATACACGATCACGGGGATGATTGGCACCGGGGGAGTCGGAAGGTCATCCCACCTCGAGTTGCGAAGCACCCAGCGAAACGGGATACGGCGGTAACGCAGCACGGCACGCATCTTGAGCGAGTACGGCGATCCGTATTGTCCGCCCAGGGCGAGAGGGTGTTCGATCATTGGCGGGCTCCTTCGCGTTCAACTGCCAGTGGTAGCAGCAGAACATGGTGTGGGCCCAATGGGCCTTGGCCGGTCGTGGTTGCTAGCTCGTGGTGATTGCTGTTGTGTGGTTGATGATCTCGTCAGCCAGCTGCGGCCAACACGTGTCGAGCATGAGGTCGTGGCCGCAGGGGAGCAGCACCAGCGGAGCGTCGTAGGCCGCGGCCAACGAACGTTGCTCGTCGACACTGAAAATCAAGTCTGCTTCGGCCGCAATCACGGCAACTGGCGACTTCACCTTGGCCGGGCGGGGCAGACGGGTGAGCATCGACAAGAAGGCGACATAGGACTCGCTCTGGAGTTGCGATGCTGCGTGCTCCAACACGTCTGGGTCGACGCCGGGGGCGAAAAAGTGCGTTGCGGCACGCTCGCTCGTTGAGACCATCGGCCACAGGTTGAACGTGGCGGTCGATTCCAACACCTGTCGAGGCGCTCTGCGTAGCAGCCGCAGCAGTGCGCCGGCGACTCCTCGAAGCGGTGCGGAGGCAACGAGAATGCCAAGCGAAACGTCGCGGGTCTCCAAGACTCGTTGGGTGATGAGACCGCCCATCGAGTGCCCAACAAGCACAACGTCGCCATCGATGCTGTCGACAACAGACGAGATGTGATCGACGTACGACTTCATCGTGTTCACGATGCGGCTCGACGAGCCAGGCTGAAGATGACCGGGCAGGTTCGGGACGACGACGTTGAAGCCATGTTCCTCAAGCTGTCCGACGACGTTGTCCCAACACCACGAGCCGTGCCATGCGCCGTGCACCAAAACGATGGTTGGCGATTCCGTAGTCATCTCACGGTTGTAGCGCAGTCTGCGTCGCACGGTTGGTTTGTAGCGTGGGCCATCATGGGCGCAATGACGAAACCGATTGTTCTCATCACTTCTGCAACCGCCGCATCGGTCGAGAACTTGTGGCTCGCTTGAGCGCCGCCGACGAGTTCATCGTTCGGGCCTGCGCGTTCAGCGAAGGATCAGAAGACCGCCTCCGTGCGTTCGGCGCAGACGAGGTGGTGCACTTCGACCTCAGCAACGCCGACACCTGGGGCCCAGCCCTTGAAGGCGTGAGCTCGATCTACTCGGCATCGCTCGATCCCATGCTCGAAGGACATCTCGCTTTTTGCGAAGAGCTGGGCAACCACACCGACCAGATCAAGCACGTCGTTCGGGTGAGCTGCATGGGAGCCGACACCAACACGGCGTCGTATGACCCGGCGAAGCACTCGTCACGAGAGGGCGCCGGGATTCCTCTCATGTTGCAGCACTACTGGTGGGGCGAGAAGGCGCTTATCGATGCCGGACTCAACGTCACGGTGCTGCGCAACAACTTCTTCATGAACCACCTGCTGAAGACCGACAGCGAGAGCATCAGCGAAGAAGGCTGGTTCAGCAATCCGCTTGGCTCGACGCGCAACTCGTTTGTGGCCACTCGAGACATTGCCGAGGCCGCCGCAGTGGTGCTGACCGAAGGGCCTGAGCGCCACGGCGACAAGTTCTACGACATCACCGGTCCAGAGCCGCAGAACATGGACGAGATCGCTGCTGATCTG
>CALLGK010000301.1 GCA_938009905.1 uncultured Acidimicrobiales bacterium
CCGGCGACCGTGGTTTCAGTCTGGTTGGGCCATGTTCGGGCGAACTCTCGCTGGGCTCCGGTGAGGATCGTGCCCGGCTCGGCGTTGATGAAGAGCTTTCGAACGTCTGAGGTCGAGAGCCAGGCGGCGTAGTTCTGCACGATCTCGGTGACGTCTGCCGGTTCACCGTCGAGCGGAATCTGGCGAGGCCAGGTGAGTGTTGGGCGGCGGTCTTCACCCGGTTCGGTGAAGGCTCTGCGGTATTCGTTCATCTCGTCGTCGCTGAGATCGCGAATGATTGACGCCGGCAGGATTGCCTCGACAAACAGGTTCTTCGTGAGCACCATCTCTTCGCCCGCTTCTGAACGCATGGCTTTGAAGATGTCGGTTGCGGCCTCTGGCCATTCGTCCCAGGTGACGGGGCGGACGATGGCTTCCATGTAGCAAATGCCTGCCACCCGATCACGATGGCGGTTGGCCCAATCGAAGCCGAGAGCTGAGCCCCAGTCGTGGATGACAAAGGTGATGTTGTCGCCCAGGTCGAGTTGGTCGAGCAGGCCGTCGAGGTACTCCCGGTGTTCAACGAACGTGTAGGAGTCTGCCGTTGGGTTATCGAGCTTGTCTGAGTCGCCCTGTCCGATGAGATCGGGAGCGATACAGCGGGCTTGGCCGGAGACGTGCGGAATGATGTCACGCCACAGATACGACGACGTCGGATTGCCGTGAAGAAACACAACGGCGTCGCCCGAGCCGACGTCGTGGTAGGCCATCTGCTTGCCGTTGACGGTCTTGTATTGCTTGCTCAGCGGTGCGGTGCTCATGGCGACAGAGCGTAGATTGGCCCATCGTGGCGGTCGAAACGGCAACGGTGATTGCGCTCATCATCGGGTTCGCGGCCTTCGGGCAGACCGTTGCCGGGTTCGGATTCAGCCTGCTGGCTGTCGCTCCTCTTGGGTTGGTCGCTGATCCCAAAGATGCCGTTGTGGTGTCGTCGATCTTGTTGGTCGTCAATAGCGCCATGCTGGCCTGGGGCGAGCGAGCCAACATTCAATGGCCGGCGGTAAGCACCTTGCTGGCCGGTGCCGTTCCCGGCCTGCCGTTGGGAGTGTTGTTGCTCGAGGTGGCGTCGGTCCGCGTGCTTCGCATCGCGCTGGCGGCCGCCATCCTGGCTGCGGTTGCCATCATGGCGTCTGGCGTGCGGGTCTCGCAGCAAAACCGTGGTATCGACCTGGCCGCCGGATTTGCGACTGGCTTGCTCACAACAAGCCTCAATGCCAATGGGCCACCAACCGTTCTGGCCCTGCAGGCACGCCGACTGGATCCTCAGGTCTTTCGGCCAACGACAAGCGCGGTGCTGGGACTGACCTCGGCCGTTGGCGCGGTGTTGTTTGCCTTCGCAGGGCGAGTGACCGGCGACGTGGGAGACGTCATCGTGGTTGCCGCTCCCGCGATGGTTGTCGGTTGGTTCGTAGGCACACGGGTGCGGCACCGCATCCCCAACGACGCGTTTCGCCGCCTTGTGACGGGACTTCTGCTGTTGGCCGCCGGCGTGACCATGGTTGCCGCGCTCACGTAGCGCTTGCTGTGGTCGTGTTTGACATGCCCCAGCGCGCCGGGAGACGCTGCTGCGTATGGAACTCGGGCTGCTCACCCTCGGCGATCATCGTGCCGATCCGGTAGCGGGGGCCAGAACGTCTCAAGCTGAGCGGCATCGCGACATTCTCGAGTACCTCAGTTATGCCGAACCTGCTGGTTTCGACGCCGTGTTTGTGGGTGAGCACCACTTCAGTGACTTCATCACGTCTGCTCCTCCCGTGTTTCTTGCGTGGCTGGCCGGGCGGACGTCAACAATCACGCTGGGCTCCGGCGTCACGCTCTTGCCCCATCACGACCCCGTGAAGGTGGCGGAAGACTTCGCCACACTCGACGTGGTGTCGGATGGCCGAGCCGAGATGTGGGTTGGCCGCGGCGTCGAGCCCAAGGTGTACGGCCACTTCGGACAAGACGCCAAGCAAGCCGTCGACATGGAGCGGGAAGCGCTTGAGCTTCTGATCAAGCTGTGGACCGAACGAGACGTGACCTGGTCCGGCGAGTACCGACCACCGCTCGACAACGTCACGCTGCAGCCTCGACCAATTCAGCAGCCTCACATCCCAATCAAGGTTGCAGTCTCTCGGGAAGAGTCAGCCCTACGGGCAGCTGAGCTTGGGTTGGGCATCACCTTGACAATGTTGGCGTTCGATCCAGCAAAGCTCGGGCCGGTCGTCAGCACCTATCGAGATGCCTTCGCTGCGGCTGGCCACGCGCATGAACCGTGGGTCGACCTGCACGCTCATGTGCACGTGGCTCCCACATCGCAAGAGGCACGAGACCATCTGAGCGTGTACCAAGCTCCGTTTCAGAAGTGGGTGTTCGCCAAGCGGTTCGGCGTGTCGGAGGACGAGGTCGAGCTGCCTCCTCGCATCGTCGACTTTGCCAGCCCGGAGTGTGCCATCGTCAACGGCAGCCCGAGCGAGGTCGTCGATCGCATCGCCACCTTCACCTCTCGGGCTCCGATCGACCGTGTGACCTATCAGGGCGACTATGGCGGCCAGCCCTGGCCGATCGTGATGCGTTCGCTCGACTTGTTTTGCAGCGTCATGGACGAGCTCAAGGCGCTGCGCCATCATGCGGGCGCTTCCGCCTGAACAACCAGGAGAACATGCACAACATGGTTGACTACCTCGACTTGATGAATCGGTTTCGCCGGGCCTACGTGAAGGCCGAGGCCGAACTGCTCGACGACGTCCTCGCTCCTGGATTCGTCTGGCACACCCACACGTTCCCCGCAGACAGCCCGGTCTCGACCGGTCGGGTCATCAACGGCATCGACGAGATGGTTGTGGAGTTGCAGTGGCGCAAAGAGAACTGGACAGACGTGTCGTTTGACGGGCTCCAAGAACGATTCGCCCCTGGCCTCGTCACTCAGACCTTCACGATCTCTGGGCTCGATCGAGGCACCCCGTTTAACGTGGCCGCGGTCGACCTCTACGACGTGACTGACGACGAGCGCATCGCCAAGAAGGACACATACTGGAAGCAGGTCGAGTCGTCGTGAGCGACGAGATCTCGGCGACCCAGCTCTACGGGGCTGACCTTGCCGTGCGACCCGAGGTCGCGACGGCACATGCGTCGCTGCTCATGCATGCGACGAGTGCCGGTGAGTGGTGGAGCGCCGAAGAGCGAGCGGCCATCAGTCAGCAGGTGCGAGCCGCACAGACCGCCGAGCCCCTGGCGCCGTGGGTTTCCCCCAGCTCCGTCGACGGTCTCATCGAGCCCGGGCCGCTGAGCGTCGGAGTGGTCGACGCCATCTGGCGAATCACCAACCACCCCGGAACACTCACGGCCGAGTGGCACGCCGAGGTGCTTGCCTCTGGCGTCGAACCGGCGGCCTACGTTGAGCTCGCCGCCTTGGTTTCGATGGTCGTCTCGCTCGACACGTTTGCCCTTGCCGTTGGTCGAGCAACGCTGGCCCTTCCAACAGCAGCAGCCGACGAGGCGCCAGCTGTTGGCTCAACCACCGATGCCGGCGTGGCCGACCACTGGGTCCCGACGGTCGCCAACGACGAGCTACCGAACGTGCGAAAGGCTCTCACAGCCGTGCCGCTGGCCTTCCAAATGCAAGGTGAGATTCTCGAGGCGCAATACGTGCCAGGCGGAGCGCTTGCTGTGCCGCTTGACGAAGACATCTGGTCGCTCAACCGACTTCAGGTCGAACTTGTTGCCACCCGGGTGTCGAACATGAACGAGTGCTTCTATTGAACGGCGTCGCATGCACTTCTGCTCGGTCTGAGCGGAATGACATCGGGGGCCGAGGTCGATCTGAACGCGGTAAAGGGTTCTGAACATGGTGATGGCAACGTCGCCAGTGGTGCAGCGCTTCTGAGCTTCACCGAAGCCGTGCTTGGTCGTGACCAGGCAGCCTTGTCTGAATCTCGAGCTGCTCTGCTGACAGCCATTGGGGCGGCCGGGATTGCGGACGTTGCCGGTGTGATCGGCGCGTTCGAGATGATGAACCGAGTTGCGAATGCGACGGGCACGCCGCTCGACGAACCGCTTGTCGCTCAGACAGCGGGTGTCCTGCCGTTCGTGGGCGCCGACGACTTCGCCAGCGCTCCCGAATCCTCAGACTCGTGAGGATCAGCCTTCGAGCGCTTCTTTGAGGCTGGCCAGCGTCTTAGTGCAGGCTTCTTCGAGGTTGTCGCGGCGGCCTTCGATCTTGCCCGGGTAGATATCGGGCATGCTCAGAAGTGGTGCATTGAACGACTCGGTCACGATGCAACCGTCGCCATCGGCCTGAATGTCGTATCGCCATGTGGTGGCGTGCTCGAAGTTTGGCGGCACGGTGAACTCGAAGGTCTGGCCCGGCTCGGCCACGGTGACCGCACAGTCGGCGTGCCATTCGTAGTCACCAGACTTGTTGTGGCCCCGAAACTTGGCACCAACGTCGATCGACTCGCAGCCATCAAGGAATTCACACCGAACGTTCTCGGGGCTGAGCTCAGGCAGCTTCGCCAGGTCGGTGATGTGGTCGTATACCGCTTGCGGTGAGGCGGCGATGTTGATCGTGGCTGATCCGGCTGTTTCAGAGGCGCTCATGGCAGGAAGCTAGACCAACGAATGGTCGCAAAAGAAAATTCTGAGTTTGCTGTCGATCGAGCGGTCGGGCTTCGTCAACAACACAAGGGAAAGAACGAGCTCGGTTCCACAAGCTGGACGACAAAGCCAAAGGTGACCGAAGCGGTGCCGGGCGAAGTGTTTGAGTTCAAGGTGCCGATGTCGTTTGGACCTCGCTGGCGCTACGAGTTCCACCAGGTCGAGGGTGGCACCCGGGTGGTCGAAACGGTGAGTCAGGACAAGCCGTCGCCATGGTTCATTCGCCGAGCACAGCTGAAGCAGGGTGTCACCGACCGAGGTGCACACGTGGCCGCTGGTATGCGCGCCACCCTTGAGAACCTCGAAGCCGTCGCCACAGGGACGGCGACGAGCTGATTGTCGGCTAGACCGGGGGAGTGAGTTCGTCGTCGCTGACCCATCTGCTGGAAGAGATTCGAGGCTGTCGCGAGTGTGAGCCGCATCTCGAACACGGCGTACGCCCTGTGGTGCAGGCCGGTTCAAACGCTCGTGTTGTCATCATCGGTCAGGCTCCTGGTCGACGAGTGCACGAGTCGGGTATTCCCTGGAATGACCCGAGCGGCAACACCCTTCGGCGGTGGCTCGATCTCACAGACGAACAGTTCTACGACCCCGACATCGTGGCCATCGTGCCGATGGGGTTCTGCTACCCGGGCTCTGCCTCTTCCGGCGACAAGCCACCGCGGCCGGAGTGTGCGCCTTTGTGGCACGAGCGGCTGCTCGTCGAACTGCCGGACGATCACCTCGCCGTGATCATTGGCACCTACGCCCAGAAGCGCTACATCGAGAATCGCAAGAAGACGCTGACCGAGACGGTGGCGAACTGGCAGGAGTATCTGCCGAGTCAGGTGGTGATGCCACACCCGTCGCCTCGCAACCAGCACTGGCTCAAGAAGAACCCATGGTTTGAGCTCGAGACGATCCCGGCTGTGCAGAAACGGATTCGTAGCTTTCTGGCCTAGATCACGAATGGCTAGATCACGAAGGGCTAGATCACGAGGGGATTGGCACGGTTCTCGATGAGCCGCACCAAGCTGAGTGACGTCAGCGCCGATGACTTCGGATTGTCTGGCAACGCCAAGTTGCGGACCACGATCGACATCTCACCAAAGGCACCGCTTGCCGTAATCTCGTGTCGGTTTCCGCCTGCACCAGGGTCGGCCACCATGCTGATGCGAGTGTCGGCGAGGCCTCGGCCCGCGAGCGCGGTCGTAGCCGCCACGTTTGCGTTCTTTGGGAACTGCGATGCAGCTTCCCTGGCGTCTCCCTCGAAGAAAGTGGTCGGTTCGGTGAGAGCGTCGAGGTCGCAAAGATCTTCTGCCGGTGTGCCGCCCCAAGCCGCTGGCGGCTTCACGATGCGATGTTCGACGTGGTCGAGGCCAAGGACGCTCGCGGCGACAAGCCCATCGACACCGGCGAGTGCTCCCGGTGTGATCTGGAATTGAGCTCCATTGCTGGCAGCGAGTTCGGTCAGCGATGCGAGGACTTCGTCGTCTGTCAATGCGGAGACCGATGCGGCGATGAAATCGATGCCAGCGCCGAGCGCCGCCCGACCCCAGGGAGCCACGCTGTCGCGTCCAGCGGCTTCCACCACGACCGTCGGGTTCGATGCTGCGAGGTCGTCCGGCGAGCGTAGATGGACTGCTCCGTGTGGAAGGTCTGCTGGTGCAGTCGATCGGGTAGCCACGGCCACGATCCTGACGGGCGCGTTTCGTTCGGCAAGGAGTCTCGCTGTGGTGCGAGCGATGGCACCCCATCCGACAAAGGCAACGTCGATCATGGCAGCCACCGTACGCTCCAGCCGGAGCGCTCCCGTCGTGCAAAAGTTGTGTCACGACTACTGGCAGTAGGTAGTGTCGTCGAATGGAAACCCTTCGTACGCCCGACGACCGTTTCACCGATCTGCCTGACTACCCGTTCGAGCCGAACTACGTCGAGATCTCGGATCAAGATGGTGGCACGCTGCGCGTCCACTATCTCGATGAAGGTCCCGCCAACGCGGACCCCGTCTTGCTGCTCCACGGCGAGCCTTCATGGAGCTTCCTGTACCGCCACATCATTCCGCCGTTGGTCGCCGCGGGCCATCGAGTGGTTGTGCCAGACCAAGTCGGATTCGGCCGGAGCGACAAGCCAACCGAGATGACCGACTACAGCTACGCCAGGCACATTGCGTGGATGTCAGAGCTGCTGTTCGACAAGCTCCACCTCACCAACATCACGTTCTTCGGTCAAGACTGGGGTGGTCTGATCGGCTTGCGAATGGTTGCCGCCGAGCCCGATCGATTCGCTCGGGTTGCTGTGGCCAATACCGGTCTTCCAGATGGGTCCGGCCCGATGTCTGAGGCGTTTATGCAGTGGCAGGCGTTCTCGCAATCGGTGCCCGAGCTGCCCATCGGCACGATTATCAACGGCGCCACCGTGACCGAACTCAGTCCCGAGGTGATTGCGGCCTACGAGGCACCGTTTCCAGACGCGTCCTACCAAGCGGGTGCCAAGATCTGGCCGAGCTACGTGCCGACGTCTCCCGATGATCCTGAGGCCGCGAACAACAAGGCCGCGTGGGGCGAACTCGAGAAGTTCACCAAGCCGTGGCTGTGCTGCTTCAGCGATCAAGATCCGGTCAGCGCAGGCGGAGAAGCGCCGTTTATGAAGCGTGTGCCCGGCACAAAGGGGCAGGCCCACCTCACCGTCGTTGGTGGCGGGCACTTCTTGCAAGAAGACTGCGGCCCGCAGGTCGCTCAGATACTCAACGACTTCATCGCTGGGTAGCTGGCTTCAGCCTCCACGCAACGACGGCCACAGCAACCTGCGCAGCCAGCATCATGTAGACGATGAGAGAGTTCTCCAAGGCTGATGCCGGGTCGAGGAGCGCGGTTACGCCTATGAGTGCGGTGTCGACCAGCGCCAGCAGTGTTGCGATGAGGGCAAAGAGCAGCTTGGCCTGCTTCAGGTACGACCAGACGTAGCCAATCAAAACTCCGAGCAGCGCCAGCAGGACCCCAAGCGCAACGAAGAAATAGGTGTAGAAGAGTCGGCGTGCTTCCATCGGGCTGATTGAGCCGTCCGTTGTGAAGCTGTCTGGCTCACCACCAATGACGCCGACCACGAAAAGCAAGAAGAGCACTGGAGCGGCCTTCAAGCCAGCCGTGCACCACACGCACGCTTTCAGGAAGGTTGACTCCCAGCTGCTGAGATCGGCCTTGAGCGGCTGCTGCTGAGCAAGCGCACGTTGCCCATACGAGAGTTGCGGCGCCGGCATCTGGTTCGGCTGGGGGCCGAAGTTGTTGGCTGGCGGCACCGGGGGGAGGCCCGCTTCCTGGCCGAGGCGTAGATCACCGTTGGTCATGTTTGCGCATCGACACTGCGATGCCTTGCCTTGAGAAAGCTGATGGGTGTCTGACGTCAGCCAGCCCTGTTCTCATCCAGCCCTGACGGCCGTGGCCACTTCACCCCACTTGCCGCCGGCTTCGTTGCTGTCACGGACGTCGTTGGCGCCGAGGTACAGCACCACTCGCGACGCCGTGCCGTTGTAGCGCTCGAGCAGCCGGTCGGCCATCTCGTCCCATGGAGCCACGAGCGCATACAGCTCGAGCATCTCGTCGGTGATGAGGTCGCCGATCGTGTCGAGGTCGCCGGCCTTCATCTTTTCCCTGATGCGTGACGTGGTGCCTTCAAAGCCAAGGTCTTCGAACTGAAAGGCGTAGTTGGGTGTGCTGCCGTAGAACGCGATCTGTCGCTTGGCGACCTCGACGTACGGGGCGCGTTCTTCTGGCGTGTCACCGGGGCAGGCAAACACGGGGATGATCAAGTCGACCACACTGGCATCGCGCCCGGCCTTCGCGGCCCCTTCGGCCACAGCAGGAAGGAGGCGGTTCTCGATGTAGGGCATCGAGTGCAAGGGATGCACGTGGATGCCGTCGGCGACCTCGCCTGCGACGCGGGTCATGATCGGGCCGACGGCCGAGATGTCAACTTTCATCTCGTGTTCGTGGGGCTTTGGCGACCAGTCGCGAGGGAGGAGGCTCATGGAGTAGAAGTCGCCCTCGTGGGCCAAACGCTCTTCTCGTCCAAAGGCTCGCCAACATGCCTTGACGGCGGCCACGTAGTCGCGCAGGCGGGCGGCAGGGCGATCAAACTCCGAGCTGTAGCGGCGTTCAATGTGAGCTTTCACCTGGCTACCAAGGCCGAGCCGGAAACGACCGTCTGTGTTGTCGGCGAGTTCGTAGGCGACCGCGGCCGACACCATGGGGCTTCGGGGAAAGGCCACGGCGATGCCGGTGGTGAAGAACAGATCTGGCGCGGCCTGCGCTGCGGCGGCGATCTGCATCCACGGAACCTGGCTCGTTTCGGTCCACAACATGCCGGAGAACCCGGAGTCTGAAACGTTCCGGGCGAGGTGTGCGGCCTCGTCCCAGCGAAGGGCGCCGGTCATGATGTCGATGTCCATGGCCCATCGTGGCTCGCACGTGAGCGGGGATCAAAATTAGGGTCGGGCGGTGCCAGACGATTTGAGTCAGATGAACGAACTCGGTTTCTACGCCCTCGCCGGGGCGCCCGAGTCGCCACGCGATCTCATCGACGAAGTTCGTCATGCGGAGCAGCTCGGTATTGGGGCTGCGTTCGTGAGCGAGCGCCTAAACATCAAAGAGGCGGCAACCATCTGCGGTGCTGTCGGCGCCGTGTCGGAGCGAATCGGCATCTCGACGGCCGTAACCAACCACAACACCCGCCATCCGATGATCACTGCCGCGCATGCGATGACCATGCACCACCTCACCGGCGGTCGGTATGCACTCGGGCTCGGTCGCGGCATCGAGCGTGTCAGCCGCGCCTATGGGCTCGATCCCATCACCACCGCACAGATGGAGGACTTCGTCGGCCTAATGCAGCGAGTCTGGGGTGGCGAGATCGTGGTGGGTCATGATGGACCGGCTGGTTCCTATCCAGCGCTGGGGATGCGGGGCATGGAACCGCAGCACATTCCGACTGCACTGACGGCCTTTGGGCCCAACTCGCTCGCCCTCGGTGGTCGGAGCTTCGATGCCGTTGTGCTGCACACCTTCTTCACAGACGAAACCACCGCACGAGTCGTCAAGGCCGTGAAGGATGCTGCCGAGCAAGCCGGTCGAGACCCGGCTGCTGTTCGCGTGTGGTCGTGCTTCGCCACGATCGGTGACCACATCCCAGAACCAGTGCGGCTCAAGAAGACGGTCGGTCGTATGGGTACCTATCTGCAGGCTTACGGCGACCTCATGGTGCGCACCAACAACTGGGACCCGGCCGTGCTCCAACGGTTCCGTGACGACCCGATGGTGTCGACCTTTCCCGGTTCGATCGATCACATCGCGACGACCGAGCAACTCGAACACATCGCCACGCTGATCCCCGACGAATGGCTTGCACCAGCCGCCACTGGTTCGCCAACAGACTGCGTCGCTGCCATTCGGGGTCAGTTCGACCTGGGCTGCGACAGCGTCATCTTGCACGGCGCCAGTCCCACCGACCTTGAGCCCATTGTTGAGGAGTATCGGCGCACCAGGCCAGATGG
>CALLGK010000302.1 GCA_938009905.1 uncultured Acidimicrobiales bacterium
TTTTCACCGGATCACTCGGTGAACCCGGCAGCGATGCAGACACCTATCTCACGTTCCTCGAGGTAAACGCAAACCTCATCGCAGACGCACTGCGCTGAGCCCCAACGAGGCAGGCTTGCGGGCTAGCGAAACTCGATGCCCTCGTAGTCGTTGTCTGCGATCTCGGCGATGCGTTTGTGGAACTTCGGAGCCCCGCCGTTGTAGACGAAGTGGCGAATGCTGTCGCCGTCGCGGCCTTCGATGTTCGAGTTGTGACCGGTGAACCAGCCCTTGCCCTTCCGCATCAGCATGATCTTGTACATCTCTGCCACATGCTCGGTCCAGGCTTGGTCAGCCTCTGGCGTCGACTCAAAGCGCTCGTAGCCCCGCTCCCACGCGTATTCGAGCATGTCCATGCACCAGTTGATGCCGTGCTCGATCGCCCGAGGGAAGTTTGACGACGCCGAGCTGCTTTGCGGGCCGGCGAGCATCAAGAGGTTTGGGTAGCCATTGATGAGGGTGCCGATGTAGGTGATCGGTCCGTCGCTCCACTCGTCGCGCAACTTCCGACCGTCAACTCCCGTGATGTCCATGCGGTCGAACGCACCGGTGACCGCATCGAATCCGGTGGCGTACACGAGGATGTCGAGGTCGTAGTGCTCGGCCGTTGTGCGAAGACCGTCTTCTGTCATCTCGACGATGGGATGCTCGCCAATGTCGACAAGCTCGACGTTGTCGCGGTTGTATGCCTCGAGATAGTTGGTCTCCATCGGCACTCGTTGGAAGCCGTAGCCGTGGTCTTTGGGGATGAGCTTGTCGGCCACTGCTGGGTCGTCGATGCGCCGCCGCATCCGGTCAGCCATGTATTCCGAAAACTCGGCGTTGGCCTCGTCGTCGACAAAGATCTCGGTGAAGTTCTGCAGCCAAATGCCGAACCCGGGCTGGTCGTAAAGCTCGTCCCACTTGGCGATGCGCTCCTCTTTGCTGAGGGTGTAGAACCCTCGACGATCAGGAGCGTGCTCGAACCCGCCGGGGGAGCGGGCGCAGTTGGCAAAGATCTCGTCGTAGCGGGCGCGGATCTCGTCCATCTCTTGCTCGGAGATGGGGCCGTTGTTCAACGGCGAGCTCCAGTTCGGGCGACGCTGGAACACCTTGAGGTCGCCGACCTTGTCAGCAATCTCGCCGATCACTTGGATGCCGGTTGCCCCGGTGCCGATCACACCCACTCGCTTGTCTGCCAGGTTCAGGTCTTCCGCTGGCCAGTGAAAGGTATGGAAGGCCCGTCCCTTGAATCGGTCCATGCCTTCGATCTTGGGGAAGGTCGGAATCGACAGCAGGCCGATGCCGGTGATGACGATGCGGGCTCGCAGCGTGACGGCGGGGCCAAGGCTCGGGCCGTTTGGGTCGACGGCTTCTGTGACGTCGAGCTCCCACGCACAGGCTTCTTCGTCCCAGCGCATCGCTTCGACTCGGCGATTGAACTGCATGTACTGACGGAGGTTGAACTTTTCGGCAACGTAGTTCAGGTAGCGCAGGTTTTCGGGCTGGCCCGAGAAGCGCTCCTTCCAATGCCACTCGTCGAGGAGTTCTTGCGAGAACGAGTAGCCGTATGTGTAGCTCTCGGAGTCGAAGCGGGCGCCCGGGTAGCGGTTGAAGTACCACGTGCCGCCCAAGTCTGGCGCTGCCTCAAGCACCGTTGCGTTCACGCCGAGGTCGGTGAGTCGCTTGATCTGATAGATCCCCCCAACGCCAGCTCCGATCACGATCGCGTCGTAGTCGAGCTCGGCTGTCCGATGGGTTGTCGTTGCCGTAACCGGAGCTGTCATGGTGCTCAGGTCACCACATCGTGACCATCAGAGCCAAATACGGCGAAGCGAAGCGAAGCCCGCGTGCCGGTCTCTACACGGCGACGTGGATGTGCAGAATGTCGCGATCTGAAAGCGCCTCTTCGACGTGTGGGCGGAGGGCGGCCAAGCGGGTGAGTGGCACCTTTGGGTAGGCGTGGTGCTCGAGGTGCTGGTGGTGGCTGAAGAACAAGAAGGCCAGCAGCTTGGTGTGGACGATGGCGAGCGGTGTTGGCATGTCGCGGCCCCAGTTGGTCTGTGGGCCCTTGCCCTGAAGGACGGCGAAGGCGAACGATGCGATGTGGATCAGGGTGAGGTAGATCCACAGGATTGGATTGATGGGAAGCAACGCGAGGCTGGCAATGTGAGCGGCTGCATGCACGGCCATTTCGCCCGCGATGCGCCGACGCCGGGGGCTGTTACGCAGGCCCCACATGGCAAGGCGATAGCGATACTTGGCTGCCCCCATCGGCATTTGTCGCCACGACAGGTTCTCGATGTAGCCCTCGGGATCGGGGAGGTCTGAACCATCTCGGTGATGCACGACGTGGGTGGCCTGGAGCGCATGGCCGCTTTCAGCGACGATGCACCCAAGCACGGTGAGCCAAAAGCGGCGCCAGCGAGGGCTGAGTCCGAGACTGCCGTGGATGAGGTGATGGACGGCCGAGAGGGTTGAGCCGTAGAGAAACCACACGACCAGAGGTGTGGCCAACCACCATCCCTTGAGTGCCATGATCACAAAGGCGGCGACGGCGAGCACGGGGCGACCAACAAGGAGCCACACGAGCGGTCGGAGGTTGGCCATCGGGTTGGTGTCGAGATCGAGGTCAGCCAAACGGGGAACGTCGAGCTTTGGAATCGCTCGAACGTCTCGCTGTGTCCAATCTCGCTGTGTCCAATCGCTCTGGCTTTGGATCCGTGGGCTGGGGATGAGGGTGCTGATGGTCATGTCGCTGTTCCGAGGGGTTAGTAAACGATTGTTTCAATAACTTGTTTACTAAACATACGAACGAAGCGATGGCTTGTCAAACGATCGTTTCAAATTAGGCCAAATGACCCCCTTTGGTATGACCGTGGGCGCGCCAATCAGACCGAGGCGACCTCGGGTGCACTTGTTCAGCCGACTTACGTGGCCGAGATTCCCCCGTCGACGACAAACTCGGATCCGGTTGAATACGAGCTCTCGTCGGACACGAGGTAGAGGGCGAGTGCGGCAACTTCGGACGCCTCGGCTACTCGGCCGAGTGGGACGATCTGAGCCATCTTGGCCCGTAGCTCGTCGTTGCCCGGCAGCATCGTGGTGTCGATGAAGCCGGGGTGGATCGAGTTCACTCGGATGCCGAGCGGACCGAGTTCGTGGGCCGCATTCTTGGTCATGCCCGTGACGGCGAACTTCGAGGTGCTGTAGGCAAAGGATCCAGGTGCAGCTCGAATGCCGGCGACTGACGAGATGTTGACGATCGAGCCACCACCGTTCTCGGCCATAATCTTGGCTGCGCCCTGCATGCCAAAGAGCACGCTCATCACGTTGATGTCGAACATGCGACGAAAGTCGTCTTCGCTGGTGTCGATCATTCGGTGCCTGGCGTAGATGGCGGCGTTGTTGACGAGGCCATCGAGGCGGCCG
>CALLGK010000303.1 GCA_938009905.1 uncultured Acidimicrobiales bacterium
AGTGTGCTGGGCTCGCGATCGCCATAACCAGCCATGTCGACGAGTTCGAGCACCTCGTTGACTCGAGCATCGGTTGCCGGTCGGCCACGCAGCCCAAAACGAACGTTTTCGGCCACGCTGAGGTGCGGAAAGAGCGCACCGTCTTGGAAGACCATGCCGACGCTTCGCTGTTCGGGCGGCACCATGACGCCGACGCCGTTTGCCACCGTGCGCTCACCGATCAGGATCTCGCCCGTCGATACGTGCTGCAGACCCGCGATGGAGCGGAGCAAGGTTGTCTTGCCACAGCCGCTCGGACCAAGGAGCGACAGCACGGTGCCGGCTGGCACCTTGAGGCCCACGTTGTCGACCACGGAGCGATCGCCGTCGAAGCTCACCGACACATCACGAAGAGTCACGCTCTCTGGCGTGAGATCTCCTCGAGATTCTCCCGGGCGTTCAGGGTCTAGTCGGCGTGGACGACGCACGGAGTCAAGCGTAACGAACACGGTGATTAGTGCGCACGAAGCGCTTCGGCTCTTGACAACACGAGAAACCACGTGAGCGTTCCGGACAGCACGACCAAAACCAGCGCAGCGAGGCCGACGTCTGGCAGGAACCCCTCTTCGTAGGAACCCCACACGTCGGTCGCCAGCGTGCGGAAGCCGATGGGAGCCAGCAACAGCGTTGCCGGCAGCTCCTTAACGGTCGACAGCAGCACAAGGCCACCGCCAGACAGCAGGCTTGGCCGCATCAGGGGTAGGTCGAGTCGGCGTGCTCGAACCTGAGCAGACGCCTCGAGCAACAGACCGCTTTCGCGTACCGCGTCTGGCACCGCCAGAACGGCGTCTTCGCTCGCCCCGAGTGCCTGAGACCCGAAGTGGATGACGTAGGCCGCAATGAGCAACGGCAGCGTTTGGTACAGCCAGCCAACACCTGGGGTGTTGAGGGTGAAGAACACCAGGGCAAGGGCGATCACCAGCCCAGGAACGGCGAAGCCGCTCACCACGGCGACCGATGCGGAGCGTGCTCGGCGCGATCGATGGCGCACAACCGCGAGCGCCAGGGGCAACACCACAAGCACCGCAACCACGCTGGTGAGCAACCCAGCAAGGGCGGTGTTCCACGAGGCTTCAAGAAGGCGGGCGGCATCGATGTCGCCACCGGAAACGGCTCTGGTGGCCCACGTGGCGAGGCTCACCAGCGGAATGATCAAGCCAATGGCCAGCACCGACCACACGGCTGCTAAAGCCGGAGCGGTCCAACGTCCGAGCCGAGCCCGTTCGACCACGTACGACGCCCGCAGTTGATCGGCATGAGCGGGGCGGCGCATGGCTCGTTCAAGGCCAGACACAGCGACCGCAACCAACACCAGCAGGGCGGCAGCAACAAACGAGGTGCCCCGATCGGAAAGGCGAGAGGCGAAGATGACGCGAGTGAGCGTGTCGTAGCCAAGCAACTGCACAGCCCCGAACTCGCTCACGGTGTAGAGGAAGACGAGCAACCCGCTCGACGCAACGGCACTTCGGATCGATGGGAGCGTGACGGACACGAATGCCCCGAACGCTGAGCGACCAAGCACCCTGGCGCTCTCTTCGGCCGCAGGCGATAGCGACGCCAGCCGGGCCGCGACCGGGAGCAACACGTATGGGTAGGTAAACGACGACAGCAGGATCCAAGCCGGCCAGAACCCTCGCAGGCGCGGATTGTCGATGCCGATCGTGGCCAAGGCTCCGTCGAGCACACCTCCGGGCGCCACCGCCGCGAGCATGGCGGCCGCCCCAACGAAGCTGGGAAGCACGAGCGGGAGCGGACCCAGAACCCGCACGAAGCGCCGGCCGGGAAGGTTCGAACGGACGATGAGCCACGCCAGCGCCGTGCCGACAACCGATGCGGTCGCCGCAACCGAGAACGACAACAGCAGTGTTCGACCAAGTGGTCCGACGGCACGATCAATCGAATCGGCAACGTCTGATCCAAGCCGAACGGCTCGATAGAGAACGAACAGCCCAGGCAACGCAAAACCCAGTCCGAGGAGCCAAGCATGGACGTCCATCCATACCCGTGCCCCCTGAGGCCGATGCCCCGGTCGAACTGCGACAGCGTTCAAGGTCAGCCCTCGAGCCCGGCTTCGGTGATGAGGTTGCGGGTACCGGGAAGGTCAGCACCAAGACCGGTGACGTCGAGGTCGGCCACTGATCCGAACTCGGCCGGTGGGATGTCGCCGGAGGGGCCAACACCGCTCGCCAACGGATACTCGAAGGTTTCGTCGGCGAAGAACCGCTGCGAGTCTTCACTCAGCAGGAACTCGATGAGCGCCGCTGCGTTGTCTTGGTTGTCTGAGCTTTCGAGCACGGCGGCGCCGGTGACGATCAGCAAGCTGCCGAGGTCGTCAGAGGCCAGCTGGTGGTTGAGTCCGACGTGGTTTGGGTCTTCCTCGAGCAAGCGGAAGTTGTAGTAGTGGTTCACGAGGCCGGCGGCGATCTCGCCTCGGCCGACCGCAGCCACGATGGCTGAGTTCTTGGGGTACGACTGCACGTCGTTCGCCTCGAGGCCCTCAAGCCAGGTGAGCGTTTCGTCGTCGCCGATGCTGCCGCGCATGGCCGTCACGAAGTCTTGGAACGAGCCGTTGCCAGGGGCAATGCCGAGGCGCCCCTCCCACGCCGGGTCGGTGAGTTCGAAGACGCTTGATGGAAGGTCGGCGGGATCAACGAGGTCGGGGTTGTAGACAAGCACTCGTTGACGTCCACTGACGCCAACCCATCGGCCATCTGCATCGCTGACGGTTTCCGGAACGAGCGACAGCACATCGCTGGGCAGTTCGGCCAGCAGGCCCTCATCGTCGAGGAACTCAACAGCGCCGGGGCTCTGTGAGAGATACACGTCGGCCGGCGACTGATCGCCTTCTTCGGTGAGGAGCACGGCAAGGTCGGCCGACTCGCCGTAGCGAACCTCAACCTCGATGCCGGTCTGTTCTGTGAAGTCATCGAGGATCGGTCGGATCAGCTCTTCGTTGCGACCGGAGTAGATCGTGACGGTTGCATCATCGTCACTGCTCGAGGTGCACGCAGAGGCGAGAAGCGCAAAAACGAGGGCGAAAACCGAGGTCTTCGCGAGGCGATGGAAGGTTGGCATAGCGGGAACACTATCGGCGCAACCTCAACCTACGTTAGGCAGGCTTAACTATTTTTCGAAACGGTGCCACAGTTCACACGTGGTGACCGCTAGTCGCTGTCCGTCGTCGACACGATACGGGGCATCTTCCAAGTGGAGCGGCGTCGCCTCTTGACCCCACACGACAACCCACAGGGCCCGTACGCTGGGCCCGTGAAGAATGATGTAGCAGACGTTCTGATCGTCGGCGCCGGGCCGGCCGGTGCTGCCGCCGCCATCGAGGCCGAGCGCGCTGGGCTGCGAGCCGTCTGCATTGACAAAGCCACGTTTCCTCGAGACAAGTGCTGCGGCGATGGGCTTACGGCGGGTGCGCTACGCCACTTGGATGAGCTCGGACTTGATCCGGCCGAGGTGCCCAGCTGGCAGGTCGTCGACGATGTGCTCGTTGGTGCGCCAGACCACTCGGTCGTGTCGTTCCCTCTCCCCCGCAACAACGGTCAGTTCGCGGCGATCGCCCGACGGGAAGAACTTGATGCCGCGCTGGTCAACTTGGCCCGCAAAGGTGGCAGCGACATTCGGGAGGGCGTGACCCTCACGTCGATCGTCACGCACCCCGACCACGTGGAAGCCATCGTGGCCGACGGCTCCGGCGCAGAGACATCGTTGCGAGCTCGCTACGTCGTTGCTGCCGATGGCATGTGGTCTCCGATTCGCAAGCTTCTTGGCCTTGGCCTTCCTCAGTACCGGGGTGATTGGCACGCCTTTCGCCAGTACTTCACCAACGTCGGCGAGAAGGCCGCGTCAGACCTCTACGTGTGGTTCGAGAAGGACTTACTGCCGGGCTATGTGTGGTCGTTCCCGCTCGCAGACGGCACGGCCAACGTGGGGTTCGGCATCCAACGCGACACCGGGCATCGCATTCAAGACATGAAGACCCTGTGGCCCGACATCCTCGCTCGCCCCCACATCCGCGAAGTGCTCGGCGAAGACGCGGTGCCTGAGTCGCCGCACAAGGCATGGCCCATCCCCGCTCGACTCGGTGACATCACCACGAGCCATGGCCGCATCTTGTTTGTTGGCGACGCAACCGCAGCCACCGACCCAATGACCGGCGAGGGCATCGGCCAGGCCATCGAAACCGGACGTCTGGCGATCGAGTCGATCGTGCATGGCGGGGCGACGGCGCCTGCTGACGACCCCTCATCGGTGCGAAGCCACTACGACGGCGTGCTCGGCGCCGGGATGGTGAAAGACCACGGTCTCGCCGGTGCGTTGTCATCTGTGCTCGGCAACGAGCTGGGGGCCAACGCCAGCGTGAAGATTGCCGGGCTCACGCCGTGGACGCGCCGCAACTTCGCCCGCTGGTTGTTCGAGGACTACCCCCGGGCCGTGCTCGGCACACCAAAACGCTGGACCCGCAAGATGTTCACCAGCCCCGGCGCCTACAAATAGCTGACCTCCGGCCCGGCCGTTGGGCACGGAGCCGTACTGCATTGGGTTGTTCCTCGCCACGCGAACGATTGGTTCGAGGTTGGTAGAAGTGGGGCGCCGCAGGCGAGGACTGGCTAGCGAAGCGAAGCGACGCTAGGCCCGCAGCGGCGGCGTACCGCTGACGCCAACCGGGCTGAGAGCGAGAGTGGACTACCCGATCAGTTCGCGGAGCTTGCGGATTGAGCCCATGGGGTCTGGTCCGACGGGAGCGACGTTGAGGTAGGTGACGCCAGCCTCTTCGTAGGCGGCAAGACGGTCCTTGATGTAGCTCTCGTCGCCGATGAGCGAGGAGGCTTCGAGGAAGTCGTCTGGCACGGCGGCTTCTGCTTCTTTCTTCTGGCCGGAGAGGTACAGCGTCTGCAGTTCGTGCGCTTCGGCTTCCCAGCCGTACTTGCTGAACACGTTGTTGTAGAAGTTCTTGCCAACCGCGCCCATACCGCCCACGTACAGAGCGGTGCTGGCCCGGCCGTAGTTTCGCAGCGGGGCAACCTCGTCTTGCTTGCCGATGGCGACCATGCCGCCGGCCATGATGTCGAGCTTGCCGAGCGAGGAGTCTCGCTTTGCCTCACCGGCAGCGAGGTCGTCGCCCCACACGATCGACGCCTTCTCGGGCACGAACAGGGTTGGGAGCCAGCCGTCTGCCATCTCGGCGGTGAGCTGCACGTTCTTTGATCCGAGCGATGCGAGAAGAATCGGGATGTCGGGCCGTGGTGGGTGCGTGATGATCTTGAGCGGCTTGCCAAGCCCGGTGCCTTCGCCTTCAGGAAGCGGCATGTTGTAGCGCTTGCCGTTGTGCACCAGCTTGTCTTCGCGAGCCCATACCTTGCGGCAGATCTCGATGATCTCTCGTGTGCGGCCGATCGGCGCGTCGTAGGGAATGCCGTGGAAGCCTTCGATTACCTGAGGGCCCGATGCGCCAAGTCCGAGCACACACCGACCTTCACTCAACACGTCGACACCAACGGCGGTCATCGCCAGCAGCGTGGGTGAGCGGGTGTAGATCGGCAGGATGCCGGACGCAATCTCGATCTTCTCGGTGATGGCGGCGAGGTAGCCCATGACCGACACGGCATCCATGCCGTAGGCCTCGGCGACCCACACAAGGTCAACCCCGGCTTCCTCGTATTCGACGACCTGGTTGGCCATCGCCTTGACGTCGCCGGCGTAGTTGAGTGACATGCTGAGCTTCATGGCCCGAACCTACTGGATGCGCCGCTCACTGCACTCATCAGCGCCGTTCGCGCCGTTCGCTGCGCTCACTAAGGGCCTTTTGGCGCGGGGCGCCAAAACGCCAACCGCGGAAAGCACCTGACCCCGCCGTTCACGCCGTTCGATTTGGAGTAGGGGTCTGGAACGGCTTGGTCTGGGCGCGTGACGGCTTCGTTCCTGACCTCTACGGAACGCGTGACGAAAAGTACCTGACCCCTAGGAGGGAGTGATGGCGACGAGGAGGTCGCCTGGTTCGACGGAGCGGACTTCTGGGCCGCCGAGGCGCTCGACGGTTCCAGAGACCGGGGCTGAGATGACTGACTCCATCTTCATCGCTTCGATCACGGCCACTGGCTGATTGGCTTCGACCTTGTCGCCCGGCTCCACCTGCATCCGCACCACACCGGTGAACGGCGCGGCGACATGGCCTGGGTTGGCCGGGTCGGCCTGCTCGACCGTGCCAGTGGTGGCGTCGATCGAGCGGTCACGCACATCGATCGGACGGAGCTGACCGTTGAGCCGGAACACGACGCGACGCATGCCCTTCTCGTCTGGTTCGCCGATGGCGTCGAGACCGACAAGCAGTCGCACACCTCGCCCAAGGCTGATCGGTACATCGCTGTCGCCGACCTCCATGCCGTACCAGAACAGGTGCGTCGGGAGGCGGGACAGATCGCCGTAGGTATCGGCGTGCTCCATGAAGTCAGTTGCCTGCTTGGGGAAGAGCAATGCCGACAGCGTCGACCGAACCACCACGGGATCGTCGTCGTTGAGCCGCTCCCGGACCGATTCGGCGATCGGCACCGGGTCGTTCTTTGGCCGGCGGCCTTCGAGGGCCTTGCTGCGGAACGGCTCGGGGAATCCGGCAACGGGCTCGCCGAGCTCGCCGTGCAGGAAGCCGACCACGCTGTCTGGCAGGTCGGCACCGGCAGGGTCGTTGGCCAGGTCGTCGGCGCTCACGCCGTTGGCAGCCAACTGCAGCGCCAGGTCACCAACCACCTTCGAGGTTGGCGTCACCTTGATGATGCGGCCAAGCAGCTTGTCGCACGCGGCATAGAGCTGCTCGATCTCTTCAAACCGATGACCAAGGCCAACGGCAATCGCCTGCTGACGAAGGTTGGAGAGCTGCCCACCGGGAATCTCGTGGTTGTAGACGGTGCCGGTTGGTGCACTGAGGCCAGCTTCGAATGGCCGGTAGAGGCGACGCACCGATTCC
>CALLGK010000304.1 GCA_938009905.1 uncultured Acidimicrobiales bacterium
GACAGAATCGTGAGGCCGGCAGCGATGATGAGCCAGCCGGGACCGGGGAGGGGGAGAGCGGCGATGCCGATGATGACAACGAGAAAGCCGAGCGTCATACGACCAACGCGCACGAGCGCGTTTGTCTTGGCCTCCTCAACCGTTTCCTCACGCTCACCGGTCTCGAGCTCAGCCTGAATGGCTGCGTCTTCGAGGCGATCCTTGAACTCTTCGAAGCGGTCGCTCACTGGCCTGCCAGTTGGGCAACCACGGGGGCGAAGTCGTCCATCTCGTCGGGCCCGACGCCGATGTAACTGAAGCCATAGGTCTCTCGGCGAGCCACGAGGTCATCGATCATCGAGGCCGCGTCGCCGATGAGTGCCAGCGGCGACTCCAGAGCGTCTGCGCCCTCCATGCCGAGGCCTGGGGCCATCGCTTCGGCGGTGCCAGCCCGATCGTCTGAGAACACGACGAAGAACACGCGAACGTTGAGTTCGATGTCGTCGAAGCGGTCGCCTGCTCCGTCTTTGACCCATGAGATTTTCTCGGCGTAGCGCTCGGCCGTTGCGTCTGCGGCTGTGCTGGCATCGATCACACCCGCCTTGAGATTCGGGTTCACACCGACGATGTCTGCGTGCTTCCCGGCAAGCCGCAAGAAGCGAGGCCCGCCGCCTCCCATGAGGAATGGAGGGTGCGGGTTCTGCAGCGGCTTTGGCTGAAGATCAAGATCGGTGATGGTGTAGTGCTCGCCTTCGAACGAGAACGGTCCCTCGCCGAACAGGCCCTTCAGAATGTGGATCGACTCGACCATTCGATCAATGCGCACCCCTGGTCTGTCATAGGGCATGCCCGCTGCGTCGTAGTCACTCTTCATCCAGCCGGCGCCAATGCCGAGCTCGAGACGACCATCGGAGAGCAGATCGAGCGTGGCCATTTCGTTCGCGAACACCACCGGATGGCGGTAGTCGTTGCACCACACAAGTGCACCCACGCGCAGCGTTGAGGTGGCGTCGGCTGCCGCTTGCAGCGCCAACGCGGGGGCAAGCTGACCGTCGAAGTGATCGGGGAGAGTGAGCGTCTCGTAGCCGAGGTCTTCGGCCTTCTTTGCGAGCTCGATCCACTCATCTCGCGACGTCGCTGTTTTGGCCTGCAGGCCGAATCGGAAGGGTTTCTGCGTGGTGGTCACCTGGCGGAGCCTAGTGGGGTCTTTGAGACGGCTTGATGCAGTTCCCCACGGCCCGAAATCGGCTGCTGCCAGGTAGAGAGAGACCGTGCCGAGAAACCTGGCGGTCGAGCGAACCGCGCCGCTCCATCCAACGTCATATCTCTCGTGAGCGATCCCGGACCCCGCGATGGCGCTGCAAAAGCGCCCGAGAGCTGGGTTCTTGCGGTTGACATGGGCACGACGTCAACCGTCGTCACCACCCGTCGGGCAGGCCGCTCGGCCGAGGTTGTTGAGGTTGATGGTCAACGCACGATTCCGTCGACGGTGTTCGTCGACGACGATGGAACCCTTCGCGTTGGGATGGCTGCACTTCAACTGGCAGCCGGTCGACCCGATCGAGCGGTGCGAGCACCGAAGCGCCGGCTCGATGACGACGGACCGATTGTGGTTGGCGGTAGGGCCCTTACCTCTGTCGAACTGGTGGCAGCCCTCATCGACCACGGAGCTCGCGAGGCCATCAGGCGTCATGGCTCCGGACCCACCGAGGTGTGGCTCACCCACCCGGCAGCTTGGTCCGACCTCGCTCGCAACCGACTCGTGCAAGCGGCAGCGCGGGCCGGACTGCCCGAGCCCCGGCTTCTGCCAGAGCCGATCGCGGCGGCCCACAGCCTGGTCGATCCGCCACCGCCCGGTGGACGGGTAGCGATCTACGACCTCGGAGGTGACACCTTCGACACCGTTGCCCTGCGTGTGGTCGACGGCGGCTTCGAGCAAATCTCCGAAGCGCTTGGGTCGCGGACGGTTGGCGGTGAGCTGCTCGACGAAATGATCATGGCGCATGTGGGGGAGCGGATCCCCGAGTACCTCTTCGACGCCATTATCGGCTCTGACGATTCGGCATGGGTCCGTGCGAATGTCGACCTGCGATCGGCGTGTCGGGCCGCCAAGGAGGCCGTGTCGGCCCACCCATACGCCGAGGTTGTGGTGTCGACGCCGCACGGGTTGATCTCCGAGCGCATCGCTCGAGCCGAGATTGAACAGCTCGCCGCTCCGCTGGTCGACGAGACGATGACGTTGCTGTCTCGTGTGATCGATGCCGCCGGCGGCGTCGACGTGGTTCACCTTGTTGGTGGCGGTAGTCGGATGCCCGTGGTGGCATCGATGATTCGCGAGCGGTGGCCTGATGTGACGGTTGGGCTCACGGGCGACCCTCGAGTCGCCGTGGCCCTTGGCGCTGCTGCACAGTCGGTCTCGGAGCCGGCGGCCGCCGCGCCTGAAAGACAGGACGGCGCAGTGTCGCCCCTGGCGGCTCCGGCCTTCACGGTGCTTGACGATGCTCCCCAACGTTTCGGCAACGTGGCGAGTCCGACAGCCGAGGTCGTCGAGCCGCAACGATCTGCTGAAGAGAAGAAATCTGGCGGCCGTCGCGTCGCCCTGCTGGCCACCGTTGCGTTTGTGTGGCTTGGTGCTGCGGCTGGCCTCGTCATGTGGATGATCGACCGCGACACGAACGGTGTGGACGGTGGCGAGACCGCTATCTCGGCCGATGCATCAGGTGGTGACGAGGAGGCGGCAGACAGCGATGCGTCCGATGGCGCAACCACCACCCAGCCAACGCCCGAGGAAGCCGACGGGCTACAGACCGAGCTCGCCGACGACGAGGACGACAGCGTCGACAACGAGGAGCCGGCCGACACGACGGCTCCGATCTCCGGCGACGACCAGCGACGCTACGTCATCGGCGAGACGCTTGACGGTGGCGACTACGTGGTGACCACAACCGGCACCGGATCGTGCCCGGTTGGCGAACTCGCCGTGCGGCCAAACGGCGCCACCGAGCCAGGCGAACTCATCATCATCGTGGGCGTCGAATCCGAAATCGTCGAGGGCCCACAAGGCTCGTTACTGCTCATCGAGCGGTGCGACGGCCAGCTCGTCTCGGTCCGATCTGGCAGCCAGCTCAGCGGCAGCCTCGACCAACGAACGCTTGAACTGCTCGCGCTGGTGCCCAGTCCATCACGCCTCGAGAATGTTGCGTTCGACTTCGTCGATCAGCGGATCGTTGGCGATGCACTGTTCGAGGCGCAGGGTTCGTGGACCGAGGTCGAGATCAGCCTCGCCGACGGTTCAGTGACAGAGCTCGGTCCATCACCAAGCCGGCCCCGGCTCGACGTATCGGCCGCAGGCCTCTATGTCACAGACTCTCTCACCGGCGAGATCGAACCGATCCCATTCGGCACCCTGCGTCCGTTTGTCGATGAGCAGCTGGGCGCACTGACCCCGTCGCCAGAGCCGGTTGCGGTGCCTGCGAGCTGCGCCGACACCTTCGATGAACTGCTGAGCTACGGCGCCGTGAGCGTCGGCTATCGCGACAACCAACTGGTCGGCTGGTATCTCGACCCGGTAGGTCGCAATCAGGCAACAACGGTTAGCGACGTCGGCCTTGGCACGCACCTGCTCGACCTGCGACTCGTTGACCCTACGATTGCGCCGGTCGACGAGAACGGGCGCCTGATCGCCCGGTTTGCCGACACGCCAGACGACGCCGATTTCGGTGTCTACGTTGCCGAGTTTTCCGGTGACAGCAACAACGATGTCATCGTCGCGATGCGCGGTGGCGCAGCGTGCGACGAGCTCGTGTTCGGCTGATCTAACCTGTCGAGGTGACCGAGCCAGGGGCGTGGATTCTCGCGATCGATATGGGCACGACCTCGACCGTTGTGGCGACCCGCGTTGGCGACCGGATGGCCGAAGTTGTCGAGGTTGATGGTCAACGAACGATTCCATCGACGGTGTTCGTGGACGACGACGGTTCGCTGCCCGTTGGCACGACCGCCGTGCAGCTCGGCGCTGGTCGTCCCGACCGGGCAGTGCGAGCCCCGAAGCGTCGTCTCGATGTTGAGGAGCCGATCGTCGTTGGCGGCAGGGCCTTGTCAGCGGCCGAGCTCGTGGCTGCCCTCCTTCGGCACGGATCGCAAGAAGCGATTCGCATGCATGGCTCGCAACCGTCTGAAGTGCGGCTGACACACCCCGTCGCGTGGCCCAACCGATCGCTCGCACGATTGCGAGAAGCCTCGGTGCTTGCTGGGCTGGGCGAACCCCGATTGATCCCCGAGCCGATTGCCGCGGCGCACAGCCTTCGCTCCACGCCAGAGGTTGGCGAACGAATCGCCATCTACGACCTCGGCGGGGAAACATTCGACACGGTGGCCCTCGAAGTGACGGCCGATGGATTCACGCCCGTCAGCAAGGCGCTTGGATCGCGAGCGGTCGGCGGCGAGCTGCTCGACGAGATGATCATGGCCCACGTTGGCGAGCGAGTTGGCACCGACTTGGCCGATCAACTTCTCGGTTCTGAAGAGCCGAACTGGATTCGAGCCAACACGGAGCTTCGACGATCGTGTCAAGCAGCCAAGGAGTCGATCTCGTCGCATCCCTACGCCGAAGTGGCGGTGATGACACCGGCTGGCCTGGTTTCTGAGCGCTTGGCCCGTTCAGACATCGAGCGCCTTGCCGCGCCGCTGGTGGACGAAACGGTGTCGTTGCTCGCTCGTGTGATTGAAGCCGCTGGTGGGGTGGAGATGATCCATCTCGTCGGCGGTGGAAGCCGCTTACCGATCGTCACCGAGACGATCCGGAAGCGTTGGCCGGGCCTCGCGATTGGCCAGACGGGCGATCCTCGAGTGGCGGTTGCGCTAGGCGCGGCGTCGGTGTCGAGCGACGAAACGTCTGGCCAGCTGGTGATCGAGAGCGAGCGGGTGACACCGCCCACGCCGCCCGCGGCTCAGGCCGTTGCGGTCGCACCGCCGACACCACCAGCTCGGCCCCAGGCGCCAGGCTCGCGCTTCGAATCAACAACGGCGCTGGGCTCGGCGTCGACCGTTCCGCCAACACCGACACCCACGCCAGCACCGGCACCCACACCCATTCCAGTCGCCGCAGGTTCGGACCGTGCCGCGTCGACGCGACGTCGTCTGCCGTGGTTGGTCGCCGGGGTGATTCTTCTCGCCACGCTTGGATTTTCCGCCTGGGCGCTCCCACGCCTGCTCAGCAACAACGGTGGATCTCAGACCGCAGCGACGGATTCTTCCAACACGTCTGTGGCCACAGCCTCGCCGACATCAGATCCATCGGATGACGACGACGATCGTCCGAACCTCGAACCAAACCTGCGGCGCTTCACCGTGGGTAATGGAGGCTTCATCGACTACGTGGTGTCCACGACCGACACTAACGAGTGTCCCCGCGGCGAGCTCGCGGCCCGGGATGTGTCTGAGGTCGAACCGGGCCCACCGATCATGATGCTGGCGGCAGAGAGCGAGTTGGTTGGAGGCGGCGGCGGCTGGCCGATGCTCATCATCGAGCGCTGCAACCGCGAAGTGGTTTCGTTCCAGTCAGGGTTCGTGATTCAGGAAGTACTCGACCCGACAACGGTCGCACCGCTCACGCTGACACCGGAACCGCTGTTCATCACAAACCTCTTCTTTGATCCAGTTGACGAGCTCTTCCTCGCTGATGCCCGCTTCGAACGTGGAACCGACTGGCGAAGCGTTGAGATCGATGTCACCGCCGGAACGGTGAACGACCTTGGTCCGTCTCCGGAACGGACGCGAGTCGACCTGTATCCCGGAGGGCTTGTGATTGCCGACGGGCTCACGGGTGAACGCGAGGACTTTCTCAACTTCGGTAGCTCGCGCAGTTCCGTGTCCCCAGCGTTATTCTCAGCGTTCTTATCCGATGGAGTGGAACTCGACATCCCAGAGAGCTGTGCCGGCATATTCGACGAAGTGATTTCCTACGGCGGCCTGGCGCTCGGGTTTCGGAATGACGAGATGCTCGGCTGGTTCCTGCAGCCGGCGCATCCGAATCGTCCGTTCACCCGTTCGGGAATCGGCATCGCGTCGCACATGTTCGAGATCCGCGCCACGGGTGTCAACGACATCGAGACGTTTACCGAGGAGGGGCGTCAGATGATCAGGTTCAAGGAGCCGGAACAAGGCCTCGGTTTCGATGACTACGTGGCAAGCGTGAGCGGAACCTCGAGCGTCGACCACGTGATCGAACTGTATGCGGGTGTGCACTGCGAAGAGATGGTGTTCCGCTTTCGCTGAGCTGAGGCCGAGCGCCGTAGCCTGAGCGGGTGGCGGAGAAGGCCTCACCCGACGTCTCAAGTGATGAGCGAGCCGTCGAGCATCCTGTGCTCAGCGACTTCTCGCGGCCGGCTGCCGCTTGGTTTCACACGACGTTTCCTGAGCCAACGCCGCCACAGGTTGAGGGTTGGCCGGTCATCGCTCGGGGCGACCACACGCTGATTCTTGCCCCGACTGGTTCTGGCAAGACCTTGTCTGCGTTCTTCTGGGGGCTCAACCAGCTCACGAGCACACCGCGCCCTGACGACGTCAATCACCGCACCCGCATTCTGTACATCTCACCGCTCCGGGCTCTGGCCGTCGACGTCGAGAAGAACCTGCGCGGCCCGCTGCAGGGCATTCGTCTGGCGGCGGAGCGATTGGGCGAGCCGTTTACCGAACCTGAGGTTGCGCTTCGCACCGGCGATACACCAGCCGATGAGCGCCGGCGGTTGGCGAAGCATCCACCCGATTTGCTGATCACCACGCCCGAATCGCTGTACCTCATGCTCACCAGCCGAATTCGCGAGACCCTCGCTGGTGTCGACACGGTCATCATCGACGAGATCCACGCCCTCGCGGCGACCAAGCGCGGCGCTCATATGGCCCTCACGCTTGAGCGGCTCGAGAAGGTCACAGACAACCCCCCGCAGCGGATCGGTCTGTCTGCAACTCAGCGGCCCCTCGAAGAAATTGCCCGCTTCCTTGGCGGCTACAAGACCGACGGAGACGACGGACCAACGCCTCGCCCCGTCACCATCGTCGACACCGGGATCCGTAAGGAGCTCGACGTTGAAGTGATCGTGCCGGTCGACGACATGGGCAAGCTGGGCGAGATCATCACGGACGAGCCGGTGTCTGGCCCGGCCGCCGCTGGCCCGGCTCGGCGCAGCATCTGGCCATCGATGCACCCGCGGTTGCTTGAGCTGGTGCAGGAGCACAAGTCGACCATCATCTTCGTGAATGCCAGACGGCTCAGCGAACGCTTGGCCACGAGGCTCAACGAGCTCGCGCTCGACGGTGAGAATCGCTCGGCCGAAGCGGAGGGGCGCCCGCCGGAGCCAGGCAAAGAGCTCGTCAAAGCCCACCACGGATCGCTCAGCCGAGAGCAGCGGCTCATCATCGAAGACGAGTTGAAGCGAGGGGTACTGAAGGGACTGGTTGCCACCTCATCACTCGAACTCGGCATCGACATGGGCGCAGTCGATCTTGTGGTGCAGGTCGAGTCACCCGGTGCGGTGAGCCGAGGCCTGCAACGAGTCGGTCGAGCCGGGCACCAAGTGGGTGTGCCGAGCGTCGGCAAGTTCTTCCCGAAACACCGAGGCGATCTGCTTGAGGCCGCCGTTGTTGTCGATCGCATGCGGCAGGGGCAGATCGAAGAGACGCACTACCCCCGCAACCCGCTGGATGTGTTGGCGCAACAGATCGTTGCCGCCTGCGCACTCGACGACTGGCCCGTCGACGAACTGATGGCAATGTTCCGGTCGGCTGCCAA
Source organism: uncultured Acidimicrobiales bacterium (assembly GCA_938009905.1). GTDB lineage: Bacteria > Actinomycetota > Acidimicrobiia > Acidimicrobiales > SZUA-35 > CALEWY01. Next base: position 7,769 of record CALLGK010000304.1, read on the forward strand.
CTTCGCCGAGGTGTCCGACGAAGCCTTCTATGCCGTGCTCGACTTGCTCGCAGGCCGCTATCCCTCAGACGAGTTCGCCGAGCTGCGGCCACGAGTCAACTGGGATCGCGTTGAAGGCATCGTGCGGGGCCGTCCCGGTGCTCAACGACTTGCGGTCACAAGCGGCGGCACCATTCCCGACCGTGGTCTTTACGGCGTGTTCTTGCCGGACGGGACTCGGGTTGGTGAGCTCGACGAAGAGATGGTCTACGAGTCACGAGCAGGCGAGACCTTCCTTCTGGGTGCCAGCACGTGGCGGATCGAAGACATCACTCACGAGCGGGTCGTGGTCACCCCCGCTCCCGGTCAGCCGGGCAAGATGCCGTTCTGGCACGGTGATGGGCCTGGCCGCCCGCTTGAGTTGGGTCGGGCTATGGGCAAGTTCAGCCGCGAGATCTTGGCGCTGCCCCGCGACGAGGCGCTCACGCAGCTCGACGAACGCCATGGGCTCGACGATCTTGCCGCACAGAACCTCATGGCGTTTCTTGACGAGCAGATCGAGGCCACCAGCCGAGTGCCAGACGATCGCACCATCATCGTCGAACGGTTTCGAGATGACATTGGCGACTGGCGAGTGTGCATCCTCAGCCCCTTCGGGGCCCAGGTGCACGCACCGTGGGGGATGGCACTACAACATCGGATGGCCGAGCAGTGGGGTTGGGACGTCGAGCTCGTGTGGAGCGACGACGGCATCGTGTTGCGACTCCCGGAGGCGATCGACCGGCTGCCAACCGACGAGCTGCTGATTGATCCGGATGATCTCGACGAGCTACTGGTGGCTCAGCTGCCATCAACCGCACTGTTTGCCTCGCGGTTCCGAGAGTGTTCGGCCCGCGCCTTGTTGTTGCCCCGCCGTCGGCCTGATCGACGAACTCCGCTTTGGCAACAGCGGCAGAAGGCAGCCGACTTGCTCACGGTGGCGGCCAAGTATCCGAGCTTTCCGATCTTGCTTGAGACCACCCGGGAGTGCGTCAACGACGTGTTTGACCTGCCCGCGCTTCGGCAGGTGCTCGGGGAGCTGCGAAGCCGGAAGATCAAGGTGCACACCGTCGACACAGACGTTGCGTCGCCCATGGCGTCTTCGCTGTTGTTCGGTTGGATCGCTCAGTACATGTATGCGGGCGACGCTCCGTTGGCCGAGCGACGAGCGGCCGCCCTCTCGCTCGATCGCGAGCTGCTACGTGACCTGCTCGGTGCTGAAGAGCTTCGAGAGTTGCTCGACCCCGACGTGCTCGCAGGCCTTGAAGCTGAGTTGCAGAGAACCGCTGATTCTTGGCGGGCGAAGACGGTCGATCACGTCGAAGACCTGCTGCGCTGGCTCGGTCCGCTCACGGCCGAGGAAATTGCCGAGCGGGTCGATGGCTCGCCAACGGCGTCCGATTGGTCTGCGCTCGTGATTTCCGAGCTGCTCACCGACCGCCGCATCATCAACGCATCAGTTGCCGGTGAGGCTCGGCTCGCAGCCGCCGAAGATGCGTCGCGGTTGCGCGACGCCCTTGGTGTCGCGCTGCCTCCCGGGTTGCCCCAGGCTTTCACCGACTCGGTGGGCGACCCGCTTGGTGACCTTCTCACTCGCTATGCCAGAACGCACGGCCCGTTCCTCACCGAAGAAGTTGGCGCCCGATACGGCCTCGAGGGCGACCGAGTGCGGGCTGGCCTTGAAGAGCTCGAACGCCAAGGCCGCATCGTGCGGGGCGAGTTTCGGCCCGATGGCATCGAACGAGAGTGGTGTCACGTTGAAGTGCTGCGTCTGTTGCGGCGCCGCTCGTTGGCCGCCCTTCGCAAAGAGGTGGAGCCCGTCGAACAAGACGTGCTCGCCCGGTTCCTGCCGGAATGGCAACACGTCGGCAGTCGGCTGCACGGCGTCGACGGTCTCGCCGAGGTCATCACCGCACTCCAGGGTGCTGCGTTGCCAGCCTCCATGCTCGAAGCCGACATCCTGCCCGCCCGCGTTTCTGGCTATCGAGGCGCCGACCTCGACACGTTGCTCACCGCCGGCGAGGTGGTGTGGATTGGTGCCGGCTCACTCGGCTCCGGCGACGGCCGGGTTCGGTTGGTCTGGAGAGATCAGGCGCCAGCTTTGATCCCCGAGGCAAGCGATCCGCCAGAAGGCGAGATTCACGACGCGCTCCGCAACCACCTGGCTGGTCGGGGAGCCGTGTTTTGGCAGGAACTCACTGAGGCCGCGAAAGACGCTGGGTGCGACTACAACGACACCGCAGTTCTCACGGCGCTCTGGGACCTTGTCTGGGCCGGCGAGGTCACCAACGATTCACTCACGCCGCTGCGAGCCGTCGTGGCTGGCGCGACCCCCAAGAAGCCATCGTCGCGAGGCCGACGCTCTGCTCCTCGCCGACCAAACATGCGCTCACTGTCGAGGCTCGGCCCACCGGCAGGCACCGGCCGCTGGTCGCTTGTTGCCCCGTTGCGACAGCCGCCGTTGTCGCCGACCGAGATCACCACAACACGAGCCCTGCAACTGCTCGAACGCTACGGCGTGCTGACCCGCGAGATGGCGTTAGCCGAAGGCGCAGAAGGCGGGTTCGCCGGTGTCTACCCGGTGCTGAAGGAACTCGAAGACCGCGGCCAGGTTCGGCGCGGCTATTTCGTGACGGGCCTTGGTGCGGCCCAGTTTGCGCTGCCCGGCGCGGTTGATCGCTTGCGCGATGGCCGGCGAACCTCAACAGACGAACCAGATGCCGAAGCGGTCGTGCTCGCGGCCACCGATCCCGCGCAGCCGTACGGCGCCGCTATCCCGTGGCCAAGCAACGAGGGACGACCGTCTCGAGCGGTTGGTGCTTTTGTGGTGGTTCGAGACGGTCGACCCCTCGCGTTCTTGGAGCGCGGGGCGAGAAGCATCACCCTCTTCGAAGGGTGGGACACCGATGGCTCATGGGTCGACGCGCTCGCGTCGCTGGTTCGGACCAAGCGTCTGAACAAGATTGAGATCCACAAGATCAACGGCATGCCGCCCGCCGAGATGCCCGATGCCCGCGACTTGTTGACGAGCCATGGATTCGCTCAGGGATACAAGGGCCCCATCCTGCGTTGACGGTTCCACGAGCCACGGTGGCGGTGCCGGTTGTGGTGGGCGTCGATGCTCAGGCGGGTCAACGTGCGTGCTCGCTCGTGCGATCTCAGACGAGGAAGACGTTGTCCGATCCCACCGAGCGAATCCGGCGAGGAGCACGAGCCCGGCAACGTAGATCAGCGTGGATCGAGAGACGAGATGGTCGAGGCCAAGAAGCTGTGAATCGATGCGGAGGTCACTCCATCGAGTGACGGCGGTTGCGAAGATCCGCAGGCTTGACGCCAGCGTGGCAAGAACGGCGGCCGCAGTCAGCAAGAGGGCGGGGCCGTTCACCCTGAGGCGTTCTCGTTGTTCCCCGGTCTGGTTCTCGCTGAGGTGCAGCGACGCGACGGCAACCATCGCCACGGTGTAGATGATTGCGCCGGTGTTTGTCAGCACGATGTAGCCGAACACACGACCTTCGACGTTCACGAAGAGCCCGACCGCAGCCTGCAGGGCGACGAGGAGGGCGTAGGGAGCCACTGCAGTCCAGGGCAGCGGTGGGTGCCCGTCGCTGCCTTTGGGGGTGACTCGGAAGTTGTACGTCTTGCCGCGGACGGCCCCGAGAACGCCTTGCACGATGCCCAGTGCGTTCCATGGCCAACGCGTGACGTTGAAGAGTGATGACTCCCACGACAGCACGGGCGCTCGTTGAGGTCGAAGCCACGTTTGGCGTCGAATCCAGATCGAGAAGGCGACGACAACGAACGTTGGAACGGCGATGCGCGAGAAGAATTCGACGATCGTGACCGACATCCACGGTCGGCCTGTCAGCGCGGCAATGGGCGACAGCAACGAACCGATGAAGAGTTGGCCGACGAACAGTGGGTACCAGAGTTGGACGAACCCAAATCGGAATCGCTCGGTTGGCTGCAGGTTGGGCCAGTGACCGGACGAGAAGCGAAGGAACACAGTGGTGAGGCTCCTGGCCCACTGCAGCTCTTGCGTCATCCCGTCGACGAACGTCATGGGCCCGTCGCCCTCTGCGGCGACGTCAATGTCGAACACGCCTTCCCACCCATGCGCGGCGAGAAGGAAGCTGGTAGAGAAGTCTTCTGCGAGCTCTGGGCCAACGCCGCCGATGTCGCGGAGCGCTTGGGTTCGGACGGCGTAGTGAGAGCCGACACACGTCGGTGCAAACCCCGCGTTGTGGCCAGCTTGCAGCAATCCGTGGAGCGGCGCTTCCTTGTGGAGACGGCCCCGCGATGTCCATGAGCCTTCGCTGCCGGTCGAGCAAACGCTTGGCGCCGCGACATACCCGACATTGGGGTTGGCGAACCCTCGCAGAACGGTTCGGAGATAGTCCGAACGTGGGACGTGGTCAGCGTCAAACTGGCAGACGATGTCGTAGTCCCGGTAACCCCAGTGGTCATAGAAGAAGGCGAGGTTGCCTTCTTTCGACTTGGTCCGACGAGGCCAGTCTGGCCGGTGGTAGCTCGGGATGTTGTAGCGACTCGATACCCGAATGCCCTTGTTGGAGCACCAGATCAGTGTTTCGTCTGATGGGTTTTCGTCGGCCAGCCACACGTCGTACGGATGCCTGTGATCCTGATCGAGCATTGCTTCGAGCGTCGTGCGCACGAGCGGCCACGGTTCGGCCGGGGCCTTTGTGACCACCATCGCAACCCGTCCGATACCGAACTCGAGGTCAGCTCTGGGGCGTCGCGCATTGAACGCGGTGAAGAAGAGCCAAATCGGGAGCATCAGGTTGAACCCGATGACTGCCGAGGTGAGCACAAAGCCGAACAGTTCGACTCGGTGCTCGGGTTCAAGCCACCACACGACGAATCGAATCGCGCTCACCGCCCACAGCAGGGCAAAGAGTCCGATGATCAGGCGTTGTCGTGTGGTGGCGAGAGGAACCAGCCAGTCCCGGGAGGCACGTGGAGTTGGATGCGTCGGGTCTGGCTGGCGAACTGGGGGCTTGTGAATCACGAAGCGCTGGCCTGTCGCTCGGCGTTGTTGCGCGTGAAGTTCCAGTGATCGGCGCACATCGTGACGAGATCGTGCTGGGCTCGCCAGCCGAGTTCGTTGGCAGCCCGTGAAGGGTCGGCGTAGATGACGGCGGCATCGCCTGGTCGGCGAGCCACGACGTGGTGAGGAATCGGTCGCCTCGTTGCTGCTCGGCATGCGTCCAGTACTTCGAGCACGGAGTGACCCTGGCCTGTCCCGAGGTTGAGGGCACCAAACCCGTCTCTGTTGCCGAACTGGTTTCGACCTACCGCGTCGAGGGCGAGCACATGGGCCTTGGCGATGTCGACGACATGGACGTAGTCGCGAATGCATGTGCCATCTGGTGTGTCGTAGTCGTCTCCAAACACCGACAAGACGGCTCGTTGACCACTGGCCACCTGCATCACGTATGGCACAAGGTTGTTGGGTGTGCCCCATGGGATTTCACCAATCAGGCCGCTTGGATGGGCACCGATCGGGTTGAAGTAGCGAAGGGCGAGCGCTCGCGTTGCCTCCTGCGCATGGCAAAGGTCTTCGAGCAACCCCTCAACGACGGCCTTTGTCTTGCCGTACGGCGACACAGGCGAGATGGGTGAGTGCTCTGTGACAGGCAGTTCTGCCGCATCCCCGTACACCGTGCACGACGACGAGAACACGATGTTGTTGATGCCGTGACGCTCAGCTGCTGCGAGAAGGTTGACGGATGCCGTGACGTTTCTCGAGTAGTAGCGGATGGGATCAGCGACCGATTCGCCTACGAACTTTCGCCCTGCGAAGTGCAGAATCGCATCGACGTCAGCGTGGGCGAGGATGCACTCGACGCCCTTCGCGTCTCGCAGATCGAGCTCGTGGAACTCGATCTTGCGGCCCGCCGTCCGCTCGATGGCGTGGCGGGTATCGATGATGCTCGCCGAGAGATCGTCGATTCCAACCACGTCATGGCCCGCAGCCAGGACTTCAACTGCGGCGTGGCTACCGATGTAGCCCGTGACTCCGGTGAGAAGAACTCTCACCGGCCGACACCGGAGTAGGCAAAGCCCTCGAGTTGTGATGTGTCGGCCGCGAAGATGTTGCGGGCGTCCAGCATCCGGGGAACTCGCATAACTTCGGCCGTCTTCTCGAGGTCGGCCAGAACAAACTCTTCCCATTCGGTGAGGATCACCAGCACGTCGCAACCGGCAGCTGCCTCGTATGGATCACCGGCGATCATGAGGTCGGGGAGTTCGGTGATTGGTTCGGTGACCGTTGGATCAAAGGCCTGAACGGTGAGCCCTGACGCCTGCAATCGGCGAACAACTTCGAGGGCTGGGGAGTCTCGGCGATCGCTCGTGTTCGCCTTGAACGTCAGACCCCAAACTCCAACCCGAGACTCACGCTTGATACGAGGTTGCACAGGGCGTGGTCCGAGGGCCTGAATGATCCTGGTAGTGACGTGGCTGATCTGCGTGTTGTTTGCGGTGAGCACCGCATCAAGAAGCGGAGCTGGCGCTCCGACCGATCGGGCAAGGTGCGATAGCGCGGCGACGTCTTTCGGAAAGCAGCTGCCGCCCCAGCCCGGCCCGGGCTGGAGAAACTTGGCGCTGATCCTGTTGTCGGTGCCCATGCCAGCCACAACGTCGAGCACGTCGGCATCAACCGCTTCACAGATCCGAGCGATCGAGTTGATGAACGACAGCTTGGTCGCCAGAAAAGCGTTGGCGCTGTACTTGACCGCCTCAGCCGAACGGTTCGACATGGTCAACACAGGAGCGTCGAGCGTTGCGAACAGCGCGGCAACGTCGGTTGCTGCTCGATCGTTTGTCGAACCAACGACGATTCGATCAGGGCTCAGAAAATCGTTGATCGCAGTTCCTTCGCGCAAGAACTCCGGACAAGAGACCACGGCGACGTCGGGTCGAAGCAGGTTCGCCCGCACCTCGTCGGCCGTGCCCACAGGCACGGTCGACTTGAGGATGACGATCGACCCGGTTGGAAAAGCATCGCCCAACTCTTCCATCGCGGCGTCGAGGGCATCGAGGTCTGCCTCGCCGTTTGCTCCCTGAGGAGTCGGGAGACACATGAAGTGAAAGTGGGATTGTTCGACCGCCTGTGCCGAGTCGCTCACGAACCGAAGCCGCCCGTTCGCAAGTCCCTCGGCGAGGAGTTGATCCATCCGCGCTTCAAACATCGGAACTTGCCCCTCGTTGAGTAGCTCAACTCGGGTCGCGTCGATGTCGGCCGCCACCACGTTGTGGCCAAGGTGGGCAAGGCAGACTGCTGTGGTCAGCCCGACATACCCACTACCGATAACTGAAACGTCGCCCACTGTTCCTCCTGTTGCCTACAGAAGAAGCATTCGTTGGGGGGCGTCGTTTGGTTACGGGTTGGCTGGACTTTCTTCAGCCGGTCCGTCGCCCCGTCCTTGGAAGAAGGTGTCGAGTGGGCTGCCCTCGAAGGTGTCGAAGCCATTTTCGCCAAAGGCGGTGTCGACACCGAGGCCCGTGATGATCGTGTCGTCACCATTGCCACCGCAGATGATGTCAGCGCCTTCGAGCCCGTAGATGGTGTCTGCGCCATTGCCGCCGAAGATCACGTCTGGACCGGCGGTGCCGACGAGGATGTCGTCGCCGTCTGAGCCGACGACCGTGACGGCGTAGCCGTCGCATTCGAGATCGGCGAGATCGAGTTGCTCATCGCCAAGAACGGTCTCGAGGATCGTGTCGGTCGGCAGGGTTGTTGTTGCTTCCGGCGGCGCGGTGTCGCCTGGGCTCTCGTTGGTTGTCGATGTCGAATCGGTCGTCGGCACGGAATAGGCCGTCACCGGAGTTGACGTGGTCGGAGCCGTAGATCCCTGGGACGTCGTTGGCGGCTGATTCGTTGGGGTTGCCGTGCCTTGACCTTGGGCCACTGCGGTGCTCTCGCCCGGTGGCGGGTTGGTCGTGAGCGGTGTCGAGTCGCCGCGAGGCTGTGTGCTTGTGGATTCTGAAACTTGGGAATCGACAGAATCGTTCTCAGCACCTGCAACATTCTCAGCAATTGTTGATGGTGTCGGTTGCTCACCGAGCGTTGGTGCGGGGGAGTCTGCGATGAGATCGAGCTCTGTTGTCTCTGTCTCCGAGAGCTGACCGACGCTGGTGGCGGTGATTGTTTCGGGGTTGTCGAGTGAGCTGAGTCCGAAGAGCGCAATGGCCGCCGCGGCCGCCGCCGCACCGAGCACTCCAGCCATCGCCCGTCGCGTCGTTGCGGCGCCCTGTGTTGCTACCAATGCCTGCTGTTCGGCATGCAGAAGCTCAAGATGGGCAGCCTGAACCTCGAGCGTTGGTGCGCCCAGATGGGTCGACGAAAGCTCTTCAAAGAGCTCCATCTCGATCTCGAGGTCTGATGCAGACGTACTGCTCATCGGGCCACCTCCGGAGCTCGAAGATCGACAACTGATCGCCGGAGGGCGCCAATAGCCCGCTTCTGCAGACTCTTGACGGCACCGACTCGTCGGTTCGTGGCCTTTGCAATGTCTTGGAGGCTCATGTCAGCAAAGAAGCGCATGGCGAGAATCTCCCGCTGTTCTTGGGTGAGCTTCTGAAGCCCCTCTGGAAGCCGTGGGTCAGGAACCCGGGATGCGTCTGCGGCGCTCGGTGAGACACCAGCCCGCAGCTCGATGACGTCTGGTTCGGTGGCAACGGTCCGGCCCGGCGGCGTACGGCGAAAGTGGTCGACCTTGCGGCGATGAGCGATGGTCATCAGCCAGGTTCGAAACGCTGGTTCGGTGCCCTCGAAGCGTGAAAGCGACCGGATCATGCTCAGGAACACTTCAGATGTGAGATCGTCAGCTTCTTGCACGTCACAGGCTCGGAAGTAGCTGTGAACCATGCCGACGTACTTCTCGTAGAGCCAGGTGAGTGCTTCGGGGTCGCCCTGCACAGCAGCCTGAACTTGGGCGCGAAACATCAAGTCGTCGTCGCCGTCTGTGACGGCCTGAAGTCGTCGAGAATGTCCCACAAGAGCCCTGCCTCAAGCTTGGGCGTGTGCTCGACTCGCCTCCATGAGTCGGAGGTCTCATCGACTGGTGGAGGTCTACCTCTTCGGGGTTGGTGAGATGTTCCCGCTCGTCGTCCAGTGAAGTGTCATCGATCCAGACAGCGCCTCGCCTGGGCTCAGCAAGTGAGGGTCGAGGTGAAATTGGTTCGGCGGCCCGGTCTGTGGCTCCACACACAGGGCGTGTTCTGGCTGGGTGTAGATGACCCAGTGGTCGAAGGTCGACGACACGGTGAGGTCAATCGCTCCGGGCCACGAGATCACAGGATCGCCGTCGAGCCCGACGAAGCAGTTGTCCCACGGGCCCTCCGGAACCGGTGCGAGTTCTCCCGTTGGGATGTCGTTGTCATCCAGGACGTAAATCGACTCGGCAGTGAAGCTCAGCTCGGCCTCGCCGCCCGTGCCAAGGTCGCGACGGAACCACGGATGCCAACCAATCATCGCCGGCATGGCGCGGTCGGCTGCGTGGACATCAGCGAGGACGGTGAGCGAGTTGTCGGTGAGGGTGTACGTCTGCACGACGTGTCCGCCGAATGGCCAGTGTTCGCTCAGCTCAGTCCGGATAGCGAGTTCGGTGTCTGACGCCGATTCGACGGACCAACTCTGCAGATGCGTGCGGCCGTGGTTGGCGTGATCGCCGCTCGTGATCGGGAAGTCGTAGTTGTTGCCATCGAAGGCGAGTTTGCCGAACGGCAGTCGGCCGCACCACGGAATCATGGGAAACGATCCCCAACGAGTCGGCTTTGGCCCGTCGGTGACGAGCAACTCAAGCCCGCCGACGGCGAGGGACGCCAAGCGGCCACCGTCGAGGTGGACGGTGGCCGTGGCCTGATCGTTGGTGAGGTGAATGGCGGGATCGGTACTCGTCACCCACTCATGATGTCAGCGGATGGTCGGGAAGTTGATGGCGGAGATGACAAGCCGCCGGATTTCTAGTCGGGCCGGACGGTCGCCCAGCCGCGGTCGAACGTGCGGTTGGGATGCACGGCCGACAGTGGGTCTTCGCTGTCGCCCCAGTAGCCGAGGCCGTTGCCTGCCTTGGCGTAACCGACAAAACGGGCGAGCTCATCTGGCCACTCGCGAACCATGTCTGGCGGGCACTCGAGGAACTGATTCGTCGACTGCGTCAGCCAGGCAACGGCGTGCTGGAGCGACAGACCGCTGCGCCACGTCTCGGTCTGGTTCGGGCCGCCACCGTGATAGAGCGAGCCGGTGTAGAGCAGGAGCGACCCGCAGGCCATCTCGGCCGGCACCGAGTCGTCGATCGAGAATGTCTCGCGGTTGCCGGCCGCTCGTTCGCCGTGAATATTGCTGCCGGGCACGACCCGGGTTGCGCCGTTGGCCTCGGTGAAGTCGGTGACCGCCCACATGCCGTTCAGCTCGATCTCGAACGGAAAGTCGACCATGTCGTACTTCCACTGATCGCGGTGCATGCGCTGCGGTGTTTCGTCCGGACCGATCTCGATGAACTCGGCAGCGGAGTAGCGCCAACTCGTGGCGTGTCCGAGCACGTAGTCGCCAGCGGTGAGAACGATGGGGTGCATCGCGATCGATCGGAAGGTGGCCGACCGGGGGAGCGGCGAGCCGATGCGGCGGGTGTGGTGGCCTTCAAACGAGCTGGCACCGATGGACGCGTTGGCTCTGTGCTCGTCGAGCTCGTCTGAGATGTCGCGCATCAGGGTGCGGTCGACCAGCTCGTCGATGACGCAGCATCCGGCCCTGGTGAGTGCATCACCCAGCCGATCAGCGGTGACGTCTGGATCGAGGCGAGGAATCTCCACATCGGCAGTGTTGTCGCAATTGGCTTCTCCTGCACAGTGAAACTGGCCTGCGGCGGAGCCGTTCTTCAACCGAACCGCACATAGCGTTGCGGCATGAGTGATGCACAGGGAACAAGCGGAGGCTGCCTTTGCGGGGCAGTTCGCTACCAGGCCGCCGGCACGCTGCGCGAGGTGTGGATGTGTCACTGTGAGGATTGCCGGCGGATCACAGGCAACCACATGGCGGCTACGGCGTGCACCGCAGGTGAGCTCACGATCGACGACGAATCGACCCTTCGCTGGTTCAGCCGGCAACCCGGTGTCGAATACGGCTTCTGCTCAACGTGCGGCTCGTCGCTGTTTTGGCGAACACTCGACAAGCCAGATCACGTGTCGATCTGTGCTGGCACGGTCGACGACACCGATGGCCTCGTGCCAGGCGGCGTCCTCTTCCGCGCCGAAGCAGGCGACTACGCAGCCCCGCACCCCGACGTGCCGACCTACCACTTCGATCGCGACACCGAACCCTGGTCGGACTGACCCGTTTTCGCGGCCCCCTGACCCAAATTGACCCGAACTGGAGGCCGTAGACCACGTTTCGGTGCTCTACGGCCTCCAGAACGGGGTTTTTGAGCACGTCGAGGTGGCTAGATGGTGGAGATGGCCTCGAGCACGTCGAGCTTCGCGGCCCGACGGGCGGGGAAGAACGCAGCGAGAACACCAAGTAACGCACCGAGCAAGATGTAGATGATCAGGCTCGTCCACGGAATGGCGACGGCGGTGATGAAACCCTCGGGCAGGGCCGCAATACCGGCGCGGGCCAAGACCACGCCCATGATCACGCCGAGTAGGGCGCCGAACAGGCCGACGATCACGGCCTCCCAACGGATCGACGAGCGAAGCTGTTGACGGGTGGTGCCGACGGCTCGCAGCAGGCCGATCTCTCGGGTCCGCTCGAGCACCGACAAGGCCATCGTGTTGATGATGCCGAAGAAGGCGATCACCAAACAGAGTCCGAGCAGGCCGTTGATCACCAACAACAGCGAGTTCACCTGACCTTCAACGCCCTCTTGGAATTCGGTGTTGTCCTGAACAGATAGCTGCGGGTAGGCGGCAGCAACTTCGTCGACCTTGACGCGGGCGGCATCGGTATCGACACCCTCGGCGTAGTCGAGACCAACGAAGTCGATGTTGTCGACGTTGATGTGGGGTGCGGTGACCTGACGGTCGACGATGTAGTTGCCTTCGAGGATGGTGCCCTGGTCGAAGATGCCGACCACTTCGAGGTCGAGCGGAACCTCATCGTCGAACGAAACCGTGATGGTTTGGCCGAGCGTCAAGTTGTTGTTTGTCGCCGTGTCTTCGCGCACGGCGATGCCGTCAGGCGTGAGGCTGCCTTCAAGCATGTCGACGGCCACGATGCGCGAGCCGTTCGCTGTGTCGAACGAGCTCACCCGATCGGTGTCGGACTCGCTCGAGCCGGGGAGTTGGAGGATGCCCTCGAACTCAGAGAATCCGACGGATGTCTCAACCTCGGGCAGTTCGCGCAGTTGGTCTGCGAGCACCGGCGAGAAGGTCAGGCCCTGGTTCTCTTCAAAGATGAAGATGTCGGCCGCCAACGCGTCACCGAGCAAGTCGTTGAACGTTGCCTTGATGGACGACGCGAGCACCGACACGCCGGTGATCAACGCAAGACCGATCATGAGCGCAGTTGCGGTGGCCGAGGTGCGTTGTGGGTTGCGGCTGGCGTTGTCGCGAGCGAGTCGGCCAACGGTGCCGCGCGCTGTCTCAACTGGCGCACCCAGAATCGACGCAACCTTGCCGGCGAACAGTGCGCTCAACATTGCGACGCCGATGAACGTCAGAACCGAGCCAAAGCCGAGCAGTGCGAGCACGCCCGATGTCGAGCCGGAGGTGCCAGCCAGACCGAGTCCGAGCAAGACCAGTCCGGGAAGCAGCACGATCGCACCCGCGATGATCCGGAAGCGCATGCTGCGCTCGCCGGCGCCGACGTCTGCAATGGCTTCGAGGGGCGACACCCTGCTGGCTTTGAAGGCAGGGATGATCGCCGACAGAACGGTGACGAGAACTCCCACGATCATCACGACGACGATGGTTCTTGTCTGGAGTTCGAGCGGTCCTTCGGGGAACGAGCCGCCGCCCTGGCTGAACAGCCACTTGAGTGCGGCGGCAACGCCGAGCCCAGCAACGAGACCGATGATCGAGGCGACGATGCCGATGACCAGCGACTCGAGTAACACCATGAACCTGACCTGAGACGAGCTGGCACCGATGGCTCGGAGGAGTCCCATCTGTTTGGTGCGCTGGCTCACCAGAATCGCAAACGTGTTGTAGATGATGAAGATGCTGACGAACAGCGTCACAAAGGCGAAGACAAGCAAGATGTTGCCGAAAATGTCGATGAACGAACCGAACTCGTCTTGCACCTCGCCAATGGCGGTGTCGGCCGAGATCACCTCCACGCTGTCTGGCGCCGCAGCCTGCAGGTTCTCGACCAGCACGTTGGCAGAGACACCCTCTTCGGCTGACACGGCGATGCCGTCGAGCAGGCCTTCCGCGCCGAGCACTCGCTGCGAGGTCGGCAGGTCAAACAGGATGAAGTAGGCCCCTGGAGAACCAAACTCGACGGTGCCAGCTAGCTCGAACTGTTCGATTGAGCCGTTAGCCGTCGACACGTCGATCATCTCGCCGATCTCGAAACCGCCGGCCTCGGCCTGGGCGACGTCGAGAGCCACCTGCTGACCAACGGGTGCTTCGCCCTCGATCAGCTCGAAGGAGGAGATGCCGCTTGGGCCTCCCCACGACACCATCAACACCGGTGGTCCCTGCGGGCGAACGACCTCACCGTCTTCGCCGATTGTGTAGACCAGCTCGAAACCGGAGATGCCGGGTTCGAGCTCATCGACACCCTCTACGTCGGCCAGCGTTGCGACCACCGACTCGTCGAACCGAATCTCGTTGTCTGTGTTGGCGATCTCAGGTGGCAGCGCTCGAACCTGTGCATCGATGCCAGCGAAGATGTCTTCGCTCACCTTGTCGAACACGCTGCGCAGGCTGTCGGCCAGCACAAAGCTGCCGGACACAAAGGCAACACCAAAGATGATCGACAGCATGGTGAGGGCCAAGCGGCCCTTGCTTGCGGCGATTCCTCGGGTGACGAGCTTGAACATGGTGGGTAGTCCTGAGATGCGGTCCCGAGCTCGTCACCATCGGCTGGATGGATCAGTCGTTCGGGTCGGGGGGTTGGTTTGGCAGAAACGGAGATGTTTCCGCCGTGGATGGCGGGAGGGCGTGGGTGACGATCTCGTCAACAAGACCGTAGGCAACAGCTTCGTCGCCGCGCACGATGTAGTCGCGTTCAATGTCGGCCGAGATCCGTTCAAGAGTCTGTCCAGTGTGCAACACCAGGAGCTCTTCGATGCGCCGGCGAGCGTGTTGAATCTCTGCCACCTGGATCTCGAGGTCGGAAGTTTGGCCCTGGGCTCCACCGTGCGGTTGGTGGATGAGCACTCGCGAATTGGGAAGGGCGAGCCGTTTGCCCGGTGCGCCGCCGGCGAGCAGCACGGCGGCCCAGCTTGCGGCCTGGTCAACGCAGATGGTCGAGACGTCTGGGGTGATGTATTGCATCGTGTCGTAGATGCCGAAGCCCGCTGTGACCGAGCCGCCTGGAGAGTTGATGTAGAGCCGAATGTCTCGCTCTGGGTCTTCGGCGGCGAGGTGGATCAGCTGTCCGATCACGAGGTTGGCGCTGGTGTCGTTGATCTCGGTCCCGAGGAAGACGACTCGATCGGCCAGCAGTCTCGAAAACAGGTCGAATGATCGTTCTCCGTGTCCTGTCTTCTCCAACACGGTCGGCACGAGGTAGCTCACTTGCATCTCCAGTTCTGCACCAAAACCCCTCGTTCTGGAGGCCGTAGGCCACGTTTCCGTGCTCTACGGCCTCCAGAAGGGGATTTATGTGCAATGTTGTAGTTGCAAGTGACAGTACGGGAGCCAGCTGCAACATGCAAGTTGTGAGTTGCAGGTCAGCTGTTGATGGCTGCCAGCACGTCCTTCTTGGCTGCACTCGCTGCGGGGAAGAGTGCAGCGGCGACGCCGGCGACAGCGGCGATCAGAATGCCGAACACCAGCGTCTCGTATGGGAAGGCGAACGTGCCGATGATGTCGTCTGGGATAGCCGACACGGCGGCGAAGGCGAACACCACGCCAACCACGATTCCGAGCACCGCTCCGAACATGCACACGATGACGGCTTCCCAGCGAATCATCGAGCGCAGCTGCTGGCGAGTGGAGCCGACGGCTCGAAGGAGGCCGATCTCACGCTTACGTTCGACCACGGACAACACGATGGTGTTGATCACGCCGAGGAAGGCAACAAAGAGGGCGAAGCTGAGCATGAAGTTGATCAGCGTGATGAGCCCGTCGATCTGGCCCTCCTGATCGGCTCGGAACTCTTCGTTGTCTTGCGCCTCGACGCCGCTGAAGTTTGAGGCCGCGGCGACTGCTGCAGCCTTGACCGCTTCCGCATCGGCGCCCTCAGCGATCGATGCGCCAACGAAGTCGTCGTCTGTGCTCTCGTGATGGATGTCGTAGAGCTCGTTGTCGATCACGATCGGAGCGTTGAGGATCGAGTTGTCGTCGAAGATGCCGACCACCTCGAGATCAACCGTTTCCTGGCTCACGAACGTCACTGGCACGGTGTCGCCGACGCTGAGGTTTCGATCCTCAGCTTCGTTCCTGAACACCAACACGCCGGTCGTCCCGAGGTCACTCGACTCTCCGTCTGTGACGTCGAAGTTGATGAGTGACGTGCCGGTGTCTGAATCGAACGAGCCGAGTGACTCGACGTCGTCGCCGACCTTTGCCTCGTTGAATCGGAACGAGCTGACCGCTCCGATGCCGTCGATCGCTCGGATCTCACCGGCCAGGTCGCCGGAGAACGAGGACTGAGTTTCGACATCGAAGATGAAGAGATCGGCCTGCACGCCGCCCTCGAGCGAGTCGCTGAACGATGCTTTGATCGATTCGCCGACGGTGCCGACGGTGCTGATCAAGGCAATGCCGATCGTGAGGGCGGTTGCCGTGGCGGCGGTCCGCTGCGGGCTGCGGGCTGCGTTCAGCGTGGCCAGTCGCCCTTCCATGCTGCCGCCGGTTCCACCGAAGCCGACGGGGTTTCCGCCTCGTGACTTGGTGGCGATGATCGACAGTCCGACGATCACGGCGAAGGCGGCCACGATCATCTTCGGGATGAAGATGATGGCGGTGAAGAAGCTGTCTGGCGCTCCCTTGCCGATGGTGAAGGTGAGGACGAACAGAGCAAGGCCGAGGAGAACGAGCAGCCCGCCGAGCACAGCTGGCCGTCCGATGATGGAGACGGCCGGTTCGGCAAACAGCACGCTCAGCAGGGCGACCCCGATGAACATGAAGATGGCGCCAAACGCAAGGGCCGTCAGCACGCCGGAGACCGAGCTCAGCACGAACAAGCCAAGAGCCAACAGCACGAGCCCAATGGCCAGGATGATGGCGCCGGCGGTGATGCGGCGGCGGGTGCCTCGCTTGGTCGGACCCTCGTTGCGAATGGCCGCGACGGGGCTGACTCGGCTGGCCAGGAAGGCTGGTCCGAGAGCCGAGAGTGTGGTTGCGCCGATACCAACGACGAGGCTCACGATGATTGTCGTTGTTGTGAGCACTGTGCCGGTCTCGGGGAAGCCACCGGCGGCCTGGAAGCCCGACTTAATGAGCGACGAGACGCCGATGCCGGCGAAGATGCCGGCGATCGATCCGATCACGCCGATCAGGAACGCTTCGACGACGATGGCCCAGCGCACCTGCCCGCTCGTTGCACCGACGGCCCGGAGCATGCCGATCTCAGTCATCCGCTGATTCACCAGGATGGCAAAGGTGTTGTAGATGATGAAGAGGCTCACGAAGAGGGCGATACCAGCGAAGGCGAGCAGGATGTTGCGGAAGATCGAGATGAAGCTGTTGAAGCCTTCGAGGTCTTGCTCGATCAGCGTTGTCTGATCGACGACTTCTGCTTCTTCCGGCAGAACCTCGGCGACGGCAGCAATCATTTCGTCTGGGGTTGTGCCAGGCGCGGCCGCCAGGTCAATGGAGTCGACGAGGCCTTCCTTGTCGTAGAGCGTTTGTGCAGACTCGAAGTCGAACATCACGAAGTACGCACCGCCGGTGACGGGGAATTCGATGATGCCGGCGAGCTCGAACGTGGCGTTGCCGTCAGGCGTGATGAAGTCGAGTTGATCGCCGACCTCGGCGCCGAGGATCTCGGCATAGGTCGAGTCGATAGCTACCTGATCGATGCCAACAGGAGTGGCTCCGGCGATGAGTTGCGGTTGGTTCTCGTCACCTTCGAATCGCTCGGCGTCTTCTGCCTCGAGCGAGAAGGTGATGATGGGCGGGCCGGCCGGCACCACTTCTTCACCGTTCTCGTCGAGGGCGATGAACGGCGTGAATTGATCGGTGATCGTGACGCTCGCCGTCACTCGTCCCGTCTCGGGCAGCGCCTCGAGCTCAGGCACGATGGAGTCCGAGAGCGTTCGTTCGTCGAAGCCAAACTCGGGCTCCGCCACCGACACACGGGCGTCAGTTTGCGCCCCCGCATTCTCGAAGATCCCCTCGAAGGTGTCGGAGAGGCTGTCGGCAAGGATGAAGCTTCCCGACACGAATCCGACGCCAGCGGTGATCGCCACAGCCGTCAAAAGCAGCCGCAATATGTTGGCTTTGATGTTCTTCGCTGAGAGTTTGAGCAGCGTCATGAGAGTCCCTCGGTGTAGGTGGGGCGAATGTCTGGTGTGGCGTCAGGAGATGGCGTGCACCGGAGTGCAGCGAGAGCAACAACGGGAGTGCGCCAGCGGCGCAGGGGTGATCAGTCTTCGAGCTGCTGGATGGCGTTGTAGACCGATTCCGTCGTGGGGTTCGGAATCTCTTGCGTGATCTGGCCGTCGGTCAGCATCAGCGCGTGGTCGGTGTAGCTCGCTGAGCGAGGATCGTGCGTCACCATCACGATGGTTTGGCCGAGCTCTTTCACGGCCTGTTGCATGAACGACAGAATCTCGGCTGAAGTCTTCGAGTCGAGGTTTCCGGTTGGCTCATCGCCAAAGATGATGTCGGGGCGAGAGGCCAGGGCCCGTGCGACAGCGACACGCTGCTGCTGACCACCGGAAAGTTCGTTCGGTCGGTGCGTCTGACGATCGGCGAGGCCGACGGTCTCGATCACTTGGTCGATCCAGGCCACGTCGCCCTTCTGACCAGCGAGGTCGAGGGGGAGTGTGATGTTCTCCCGAGTGTTCAACGTCGGAATGAGGTTGAACGCTTGGAAGATGAAGCCGATCTTCTGGCGGCGGAGGATCGTAAGCTGCTTGTCGTTGAGCGAGCTGATGGCCGTGTCGCCGATGTAGGTCTCGCCACTCGTGAGGCGATCGAGGCCGGCCATCGTCTGCATGAGCGTGGATTTACCGCTGCCCGACGGGCCCATGATCGAGGTGAACTGACCCTTCGGGAATCCGATAGTGATGCCCCGCAGAGCGTGGACCTCGGTGTCGCCCTTTCCGTAGATCTTGATCGCACCAACACAGTGGGCGGCCGAGCCAGAATTGGAGGGAGGCGTGGGCATCGTTTCGGGCGCAACTGAAGTCATGCACGCCAACCTAGGCATGCCCCAGCGTCCTGTCGTCGGTCTCAAGGTTGATTCGACGTCATCCCCTTGGCGGATCATGGGTTGACATGCTCACGGATCTAGCCTCGGCGGTGTTCGACATTGTCCGGCGAGCCGCTGTGAGAGAAGGGTTTTCGTGCCAGAGGGAGACACAATCTGGCGCACCGCAGCCCGGCTGAAGCCAGCGTTGGAAGGCAAAACCGTTGCGTCGTTTGCGGCACCTCGCCTCGCTGGCGATCTGCCATCGGCCGGATGGGTGATCGATGAGGTCGAAGCGCGAGGCAAGTACCTCCTCGTTCACTTCACGGAGCCGGGTAGCGATGTGGCACTCACGCTCGAAACCCACATGGTCATGACGGGAAGCTGGCACATCTACCAAACCGGAGAGCGCTGGCGGAAGAGTCGGCACAGCGTTCGGGCGTCCATCGAGACGACGGCCGGTTGGCAAGCCGTGTGCTTCGGCGCTCCGCATGTGCTCGTGCGACCACGGGACGACTCACCAAGTGCCGGCCTTGCCCATCTCGGCCCCGACTTGTGCAGCCCTTCCCCCGATCTCGCCGCCGCAGTCGACGCCTTTGCCCAACACGCACATCCCGACACTCCCATCGGTGTTGCCCTGCTCGACCAGCGCATTTGCTGTGGCGTCGGCAACGTCTACAAGAGCGAGGTGTTGCACGCCTGCGAGCTCGCCCCGACGACTCCGGTGTCTGCTGTGTCCGTAGATCGACGGCGAACCCTGATCGATACTGCTCATCGACTACTCAGGGCGAACCTGGCTGGTGGTGCCAGGATCACGACGACACAGACTTCCGACGGGCTGGCCGTGTACGGCCGAGCCGGCGAGCCGTGCCCGCGCTGCGACGCCACGATTGTCCGCATCGTGCAGGGCGAACACGCCCGCAGCACCTACTGGTGCGAGGGTTGTCAGCTTGTGCCGGGAGTAACGAGTCCAGACTCGTAGGCCAGCACGACGGCTTGCACGCGGTCGCGCACACCCAGTTTGGTGAGCACGCGTCCAACGTGGGTCTTCACGGTGGCTTCGCTCACGAAGAGGGCCTCGCCAATCTCCGCGTTCGAACAACCCCTGGCCAGTTCGACCAGCACCTGATGCTCGCGTTCTGTGAGATCTGACAAGCCAGGAATGTCGGCTGGTGTGCCATGGGCCGCCGGCTGTTCGCGAAAGTTTGAAATCAGGGTGCGGGTAACTGCTGGTGCTAGCAGGGCATCGCCGTCGGCGACGATGTGCACCGCGTCCACCAGTTCGGCCGCTGGAGTGTCTTTCAGCAAGAAGCCACTTGCGCCGTTTCGCAGCGCCGAAAAGACGTATTCGTCAAGGTTGAAGGTGGTGAGGATGATGACCTTCGGCCCGTCAGGCATGGCGGCAACCTGAGCGGTGGCCTCGACACCGTCCATGCGCGGCATCCGTACGTCCATCAGCACGACGTCGCACTCATTGCTGCGAAGCCACTCGATCGCTTCGGCTCCATCGGCGGCTTGTCCGACCACCTCGATGTCGTCTTCTGATCCGAGGATCATGGCGAAGCCGGTTCGGACAAGCTCTTGGTCGTCGACGAGTAGCAGCCGGATCATTGCTGGAGCGCTGGTTCGAGAGGGATCTGAACCTTCACGCTGAACCCGCCGCCCACCGCGGGCTTGGCCTGGAGGGTGCCGCCGAGCACGTCGATTCGTTCCCGCATGCCAATGAGCCCGTGACCCGGCTCTGTCTTGGCTGCTGCTGCGCCCCGTCCGTCGTCGATGACCGAGATCAGCAGCTGATCGGCTTCGTAGCTGAGGGTGACATCGACGGTTGGTGTTGGCCCGCCGTGCTTGAGCACGTTGGTGAGTGCCTCTTCGACAACTCGATACACGCTGGTGTCGACCGTGGATGGAAGCGGTCGTGCGTCGCCTTCGATCGTGAGGCTGGTCGTGAGGCCGTGGTCTTCGTAGCTCGACACGAGGTCGGGAAGCGATCGAATGTCTGGTGTGGGTCGGCGATTGTCGCTGTCGTCGGTGCGTAGAACGCCGAGGACTTGGCGCATCTCGCCGAGCGAATTCCGAGCCGCCCCCTCGATCTCAGACAGGGCGTGCTTGGTGCCGTCGACGTCGCTGTCGATGATGCGTTGGGCCGCACCGGCTTGCACGACGATGACGGACAAACCGTGGGCCACGACATCGTGAAGCTCGCGGGCAATTCTCGTTCGTTCTTCGTTGGCAACCCGGCGATTCTCGGCGAGGCGCATCTGCTCGCTCTGCTCTGCCCGACGCTCGACCTCTTCGAGGTAGCTGCGATGAGTCCACGCGTTGCTGGCGATGGCGATTGCACTGCCGGTCATGAGGGCGACGACGAACAGCGCAAAGGTAGGGGCCTCACCCACTGAGACACCCATAAAGGTGAAGAAGGTCAGCCACAACGCCAGCCCTACGGCGATGCGTCGGCCAAGCGGTGGTCGGCCGTGGAGGAACACCGAGTAGATCAGGATGGCCGTGGCGAAGATGTAGTCAGGCATGCCGAGCAGCCAGATGGTCATCGTGGCGGTGGTGGCGACAAGAGCGGCTGAGATCGGGAAGCGGCGACGGAACACCAGGGCCAAGCCGGGGACCATCAGCAGGATCCACTGCAGGATTCCATCTGGGTCGTTGACGGTGGCGTCGTTTAGCCCGCCAGCAGGGACCGCGGTCACGAACGACAAAAACAGGAACGGCAGCGCGAGAAGGGCGTCGACGGCCATCGGCCGCGCCTCAAACCAGCCTCTCACCGAGCCTTCAGACGCGTCGTGCGTCTTGCGATCTTGCGCCAACACACTCCGAACGGTACCCGACACGCTGTTTCGCGTCGTCAGTCGAAAGGCGCATGCGGGTCAGCCGAAGGTTGGATTTCCCCCGAAATGGTGGCCAGAACCAGATTAATCATCGCTACCTCCTCCCCGAACTCGTAAGGTTTCGTCGTGACCTGTTCCTCGTGTGGATCAGAAGTCCCAGGAGGAGCTCGTTTCTGCCCCAACTGCGGAACTTCGCAAGCGAGTGGAGACGAAGAACGCCGCGTTATCTCTGCTCTCTTTGCTGATCTCGTGGGGTTCACAACGCTGTCGGAACACCTCGACCCCGAAGAGGTCAAACATCTCATCGACCGCTGCTTCGATCGTCTGGCGGCCGACATCACTGACTTCGGTGGTGTTGTTGACAAGGTGCTTGGTGATGGCATCGTTGCCTTGTTTGGTGCGCCGGTGGCCCACGAGGACGATGCCGAGCGGGCCGTCCGAGCCGGTCTGCAGATGCAGCAGTCGCTGATCGCGCTCAACCGTGATCTCGAAGTCGACATCAAGATGCGGATTGGCATCAATACCGGCGAGGTGCTCGTTGGGTCCTCGTCGGCTGGTGGTGACTACACCGCCATGGGTGATGTGATGAACGCAGCGTCGCGACTCGAGACCGCGGCCGCTCCTGGTCAGGTGCTGGTCGGGGCAGCGACCCATGCCGCAACGAGCGACGCGATCAGTTACAACCACATCGGTAAGGTTGAAGTGCGCGGGCGCGACGAAATCGATGCTTGGGCTGCGCTCAACGCAGTGCGTCCTCCCGGTCTGCGCACCCGCCGCTCGTCGTTGTTCATCGGCCGCGATCACGAGCTCGACCTGTTGGTGTCGCAGTCGCGTCTCGCCTTCGAAACGAATCGGGCACAGGCCGCGCTCATCGTTGGCGAGGCTGGCGTTGGCAAGACCCGACTGGTCGAAGAAGTCACCGGGTTGCTCGCCAGCAAGTGGGAAGCGCGGGTGCTTGTTGGTCGCACCGTGCCCTACGGCGAGGCCAACGTCTGGTGGCCCATCGCCGAGTTGGTGCGCCGGGCGTTCAACCTCTCGAGTGACCTTCCCCAGCTTGAAGCAGAAGCCACCATTCACACGTCGCTCGAAGCGCATTTCGCGGGCGAGGTCGACCGAGACCCACCCGAGATTCCCCGCTACACCACGGCGCTGCTCCACGCCCTCGGCTACGAGACCGAACTGCGAGGTGGCGATCGACTCCGCAATCGAGGTGAAGTCACGCTTGCGATGACTCGGCTGTTGCAGCGCGAGCTGCAGCTGCGTCCTGTCGTGTTGGCCATTGCCGACATCCATTGGGCCACCGAGGCAGTCCATGGCCTCCTCAACCGCCTGTTTGATGAGCTCAATCGTCATCCGCTCATGATCGTGATGACGGC
>CALLGK010000305.1 GCA_938009905.1 uncultured Acidimicrobiales bacterium
TCATCATCGGTGGTCTGTACGTCGCCGAGAGCCTGTCGGTGATCCTCCAGGTCGGGTACTTCAAGATGACCAAGGGCAAGCGGTTGTTCCGCATGGCACCGATTCATCACCACTTCGAACTCAGCGGTTGGCACGAGACCAAGGTGATCATCCGCTTCTGGCTCATCTGTGGCGCGCTCACGGCACTCGGCCTCGGGTTGTTCTATGCCTCGTGGCTCGCCGGTACCGAGATCGTGGGAACCACTCCATGAACAATCTCGATCTCACCTCTCCGCTCATCGTTGGATTCGGCGTCACCGGCCAGGCGGTCGCCGCTGCTCTGGCGAGTCGTGGCCATCGGCCAACGGTGATCGATGACCGTCCATCAGACGCTGCGCTTGCTGCCGCCGAGCAGGTCGGTGTTGAACTGATCGCGGCTCCTGACGCCGAGGAACTCCAAACCGCTGTTGCCTCAGTAACGGTTGTGCTGCCCAGCCCTGGTGTGCCGGACCATCACCCAGTGTTCGCTGCCGCTGTATCCACCAGTCGGCCAATCGCAAGCGAGTTCGACCTCGCAGCGGCCTGGGACGATCGTCCGCTCGTCGCCATCACCGGCACAAACGGAAAAACGACAGTCACGATGATGGTGACGGACGCGCTCAATCGCAGTGGTCTTGTTGCGACTGCGGTCGGCAACACCGAGGTGCCGCTTGTCAGCGCCATCGACGATCCCAGAGTGAACGTGTTCGTGGTCGAGTGCTCGTCGTTCCGCCTCGCCCACAGTCAGCGCTTCGCGCCGGCCGTGGCCACGTGGCTGAACTTCTCGCCTGACCATCTCGATGCTCACGCCACGTTGAACGACTACGAACAAGCAAAGGCGTCGATCTGGGCTCATCTCGACGGATCATCGACGGCGATCGTCAACAGCGATGACGCGATCGTGGCGAAGCACGCACCACGCGTCGGCTCGGTCGTGACCTTTGGGTCTGGCCAGTCAGACTGGACCGTCGGCCCCGAAACGCTGAGCGGCCCGGACTTCTCGATCGAGGTCGCCTCGCTTCCTCGCCGTCAACCACATGACCTTGCAAACGCGGCCGCCGCAGCTGCGACCGCCCGAGCCGGGGGAGCATCCAACGACGCCATTCGAGAGATGCTCACCACGTTTGTCGGGCTGCCTCACCGGGTGGAGTTCATCGGCGAGCACGAAGGTGTTCGTTGGTACAACGATTCCAAGGCGACGGTCCCACACGCCACCCTTGCTGCCGTGGGAGGATTTCCTTCCGTGGTACTCATCGCCGGCGGTAAAAACAAGGGCCTCGATCTGTCAGATCTGGCTCAGGCGGTTCCCCCGGTCCGAGCCGTGGTGGCCACCGGCGACGCGGCGGATGAAGTAGCGACCGTCTTCGGTGACGCCGTACCGGTTCATCGGGCCGACTCGATGTCGAAAGCCATCGATGAGGCAGCGTCCCTCGCAACCTCAGGCGACGTCGTGCTGCTCTCGCCGGCATGCACCTCGTTCGACTGGTACCCGAACTACAAGGCCCGTGGCGACGACTTCCGGTCGCTCGTCACGAGCAGGTTTTCCATGAAGAAAGACATCGACGCATGACGACGACGGTTCGACCTCCACGTTCGGTGTCCACGCGCCGCACCGCATCCTCTCGGAAGCGGCAGAGGGCCGACGCCACGACGCGGGCAACGCGCAAGACGACGCGAACCAAGACGCACACGACGGCTGGCGGCCGGGCGCTTGCACGCATGGTTGGCTTTCTTGCGCTTGGGCTGACTCTGTTTGGCCTCGTGATGGTGCTGTCGGCCACGTCGGTGTCCGGTGTGTATCTGGAGCAGTCATTGCTGTTCCAATTCTCTCGTCAGGCCCTGTGGGCCGTTGTCGGTGGCTTTGTGTTCCTCTTGGCGTCGCGCATCGACTACCGGAAGTTGCAGCGACTTGGGCCGTTGTCGGTCTTGGTGTCCACCGTGCTGCTCATTGCCGTGCTCATCCCCGGAGTCGGGTCGAACATCAACGGGTCGAGCCGCTGGCTCACCATCGGACCCATGACTATTCAGCCAGCTGAGTTCGCCAAAATTGCGCTGATTCTCTTCACCGCTGACTTGCTCACCCGACGAGCCAAGAAGATGGACCGTGCCGATCTGACGATCCGGCCGGTCCTCGTGGTGCTTGGGCTGTTCTCGCTGCTCTTGCTGCTGCAGCCGAAACTCGGCACGGTCATCGTGCTCGCTGCCGTAGCACTCACGATGCTGTTCATCGCAGGCTCTCGCCTCGATCACCTCGCCATCATCGCCACGCTTGGCGTGCTCGTCGCCGGCGTGCTGGCGTACTCAGCTGAGTATCGGCGGGCGCGCATCCTGGCGTTTTTGAACCCATGGGACGACCCAACCGGGTTCGGTCTGCAGACCATCCAGAGCCAAGTCGGCATCGCATCGGGTGGCTTCTTCGGCGTTGGCCTCGGCGGCGCCCGATCAAAGTGGGGCTTCCTTCCCCATGCTCACTCCGACTTCATCTTTGCCATCGTGGCTGAAGAGATCGGTTTGATTGGCGGCGTCGGTCTGATCATGGCGTTCGTGCTCTTCGGCTACCTCGGCATTCGGGTCGCGATCAACGCGCCAGACCGGTTTGGGATGCTGCTGGCCGCTGGTCTGACGAGCTGGATTCTGTTCCAGGCGTTCCTCAACATCGGCATGGCGATCGGCCAACTGCCAATCACGGGTGAACCGCTGCCCTACGTGTCGGCTGGTGGCTCGAGCCTCGTATCGTCGCTGGCTGCGGCCGGCCTGCTGTCGAGCATCGGTCGCCGAGCCAAGGTCTGACATGTCGGCCCGAGTGCTCATTACGGGCGGCGGAACGGCCGGTCACACGAACCCTGGCATTGCGATTGCCGAGGCCCTTGTGGCCCGCGGTCTCGATGTAGCTGACGTGCACTTTGTCGGCGGCGAGCGGGGGAACGAAGCCCGACTCGTTGGCGAGGCTGGGTTCAGTATCGACCTGCTACCCGGACGTGGCATTCGCCGCTCGGTGTCGCCAGACGCGATCAAGCAGAACGCCGTGTCGGCCTGGGGGCTCGTGACGTCTGTGGCCCGCGCAGCCAAGGTGCTGCGGCGGTTCGATCCAGACGTCGTGGTGTGTCTTGGCGGCTACGCAGCGTTCGCCGCGACGTTGGCCGCGGTGATTCGCCGCACGCCGATTGTGATCTCGGAGCAGAACGCTCGGTCGAGCGATGTCAACCGCATACTTGGTCGCTTCGCAGCCCGATGCGCCTTGCCGTATCCCGACACCGATCTGCCGAACGGCGTGCTCACGGGTAACCCAATTCTTGCTGGTGTGGTCGCTGGCGTGAAAGACATCGACCGCGCCGAGGCTCGCAATCGGCTCGGCGTCGATGTAGACCGGACGCTCATCGCCGTGTGGGCCGGGTCGCTTGGTGCCACTCGCATCAATGAAGCCGTTGCCGAACTCGCCGATCGCTGGCGTGATCGTGACGATCTTGCCATCCATCACGTGATCGGCCGCCGCGACTGGGACAAGTTCTCGGCCGGAAACGACAAGCATGCGGCAGACGCCATCCACTATCGGGCCGTCGACTACGAAGACGACATGCCGACCGTGCAGGTTGCCGCTGACATGGCGGTTTGCCGCTGCGGCGCATCAACGACCTCCGAACTGGCCGTTGCCGGCCTGCCGTCTGTGCTCGTCCCGCTTCCGATCGCGCCCCGTGATCACCAGCGAGCCAACGCTCGCGAGCTCGTTGATGCCGGGGGAGCCGTCCTGCTCGATGACGACAAGGTCAGCGCCGATTCGTTGGCTACGTTGATCGAGACGATTGTCGGCGCCCCAGAGGGCCGAGCAGCCATGGCAGCCGCTGCTGCGTCGGTCGGACGTCCTGACGCTGCGCTCGACGTAGCTGACATCGTCCTTGGTCTCGCCTCAGGAACCATCAAAAGCGAACCGGCGGGAGCAGCCTCGTGACCAACGATTCGACGGCAACGCTCGATCTCAGTTCGCCACGTCACATTCACATCGTTGGCCTTGGCGGTTCTGGCATGAGCGCCATCGCCGAGATCCTGATCGGCACTGGCCACGTCGTGTCTGGGAGCGATCTCACCTCGTCTGCGCCCCTCAAACGTCTTGATGCTGCAGGAGTCGCCACCTTCGTTGGCCATGCGGCAGACCAGGTGGGCGATGCCGAGATCGTGGCCATCTCGACCGCCATCCCAGAGACCAACCCTGAGGTCGCGCAAGCGAAGTCCCTCGGCATTCCTGTTCTTCGCCGGGCAGAGATTTTGTCGGCCATCACAAAGGCGTGGCGCACCGTTTCGGTTGCCGGCACCCACGGCAAGACAACGACGTCAGCGATGCTGACCGCGGCCTTGACGGGCGCCGGCCTTGATCCTGCCTTCATCGTCGGTGGCGATCTGAAAGATCTTGGTCGCGGTGCCGCTGTTGGCTCGGGCGACATCCTCGTCGTCGAAGCAGATGAGAGCGACGGCACGTTTGTGGAGCTTGTTTCCGCCGCGGTGATCGTCACCAACGTCGAACCGGATCACCTTGAGCATTACGGGGGCTTTGATGGGCTCAAGGCTGCGTTCGAACGGTTCATCGAAGAGGCAGACGGGCCTCGAGTTGTGTGCATCGATGATCCGGGGGCCGAAGAGCTCCTCGGGATGGTTGATCACGCCGTGTCGTACGGAACTCGCGACGGCGCCGATTGGCAGATCGTCGATTTGTTGCCAACGCCTAGCGGTGTTCGGTTCGGCGTGCGAGCTCCTTCTGGCGAGACGCACACGATTGATCTGAAGCAACCCGGCATGCACAACGCCCGAAACGCCACCGCCGCCCTTGCAATGTCGGCCGAGCTCGGTGCCGACCCAGCGCTTGCCGCTCAGGCGCTTTCTGAGTTCGGCGGCGTTGGTCGTCGCTTCGAAGAGCGAGGAAACGTGGGCGGCGTGCGTTTCGTAGATGACTATGCCCACCTCCCAACCGAGGTTGCGGCGGCGTTGGCTGCAGGACAGAGCACCAACCCTGGCCGCCTGGTCGCCGCATTCCAGCCCCACCGGTTCAGCAGAACCGAGCAGCTGTGGTCGACCTTCACCGACTCGTTCGGGGATGCTGACGTGTTGTTTGTGACGGGCATCTACTCCGCAGGTGAAGCCCCTCGGCCGGGGATCAACGGCAAGCTCATCGTGGACGACGTCTCGGCTTCGCATCCTGAGCTCGACATCCGCTACGTGGAGGAACTCGACGATCTTGTCGGTGCGCTCGCTGCCGAACTTCGGCCAGAAGATCTCTGCATGACTCTTGGCGCTGGCGATCTGACGACACTGCCCGATCGCATCATCGCTGCCATCGAAGCGGGCGGTCGTGGCTGAAGCGACGTGGTCGGCGGACACCCTTGAACTACGACGCCGGATCGAGCTCGATGAGGCCTTGGCCCACGTAGTCTCGTTCGATCGCGGCTGCGGTCCGCTCTGCACCTATCGAGTCGGCGGCCCTGCCGCGATCTTTGCTGAGGTCGAATCGGTTAACACGCTTGAACGACTGAGTGATGCGTTTGCGTCACTCGACAGCGTGAACACGCTCGTGATTGGCCGGGGCTCAAACCTGTTGGTGGCCGATGAGGGCTTCGATGGGCTCGTGGTACAGCTGGGCGAGAGTTTCGCCGAGATCGGGCTACCTGAGGCGGGTGAAACGTCGGTGATCGCCGGTGGTGCTGCGCTGCTTCCCGTGGTTGCTCGGCGTACCGCAGCGGCCGGACTGACCGGCTTCGAGTGGGCCGTCGGGGTGCCGGGCTCGATTGGGGGAGCCGTTCGTATGAACGCCGGTGGCCACGGCTCTGACATGGCGGCAAGCCTTGTGAGGGCCAGCATCTTCGACCTGCGCCATGGTGGGCCCGAGGATGTGCCAGCCGCCGAGCTCGACCTTGCCTATCGGCGGTCGTCTGTGACCTCGACCCAGATCGTGTTGTTTGCAGAGCTCGAACTCGCCATCGGCGACGCTGAAGCGTCACTGAGCGAGCTCAGCGACATCGTGCAGTGGCGCAGACAACACCAGCCGGGAGGCCAAAACGCGGGAAGCGTCTTCGCCAATCCTGAGGGCGACTCAGCTGGCCGATTGATCGAGGCCGCCGGCCTGAAGGGCTTCCGTATTGGCACAGCAGTTGTGTCAACCAAACACGCCAACTTCATCCAGGCCGACCCTGACGGGCGGGCGACCGATGTGATGGCGCTCATCCGCCACATCCAGACCGTGATCGCCGACAATGACGGCATCGAACTGCGGGTCGAGAACCTGCTGGTTGGCGGCCGCCAACCCGATGGTGCGTCTCATGGCGGCGCAGACATTTCATGACGACGACGACCCGCACCAAACGCCCGGCAACGAAGAGTGCCCGCAAGCCGGCGAAGAAAGCCGCGCCTGCGCGCACCGCCACGAAAAAGCCTGCGGCACAGAAGAAGCCAGCACAGAAGAAGACGGCCGCAAAGAAGGCAACGGCGAGGAAGTCGCCAGCAAAGACGTCGGCGGCGAAGAAGCCAGCCAACAAGAAGGCCGCGGCCAAGAAGACGGCATCCGTCGACCCCCGGCTCAAGGCTCGCCGAGTTGAAACAGCGAGGGTGGAAGGCCGCAGGCGACTCCGCACCCTCGTGGCGCTTATCATCATCACGGTCCTTGCGATCGGCTCGCTTGCCCTCATCGACAGTTCGGCCTTTGACGTCGATCGAGTTGTGGTCAACGGCGTCGTCGAAACAGATCCGGCAACCGTCGTCGCCACGACGGAGATCGCTCTGGGCGACCCGCTGCTCGAGGTCGACCTCAATCGAGCGGCCCGTCAGGTTGAAACGCTGCCGTGGGTCGCATCCGCGGTGGCAGAACGTCGCTGGAATGGCGACATTCGCATCGAAGTCGTCGAGCGAGAGGCTGTCGCCGCCCTCGAAGTCGAAAACACTGACCTCTTCGTACTGATCGACGCCTCTGGGCGACAACTCGAAGGTGTCGAGGTGCGGCCATCTCACTTCGTGCCGATCGAAGGCGTTGCCGCATCGGGAATCCTGGCCCAACCTGCACCGGCATCAGCCCGCTCAGCGGTGCGAGTGGTCGGGGCGTTGCCACCCTCGCTCAAGCCGCAGGTTGTCTCAGTTCGGGTCGAAGCCGCCAACGTCGCCACCCCAGATCAGCCAACAATCGAACCGCAAATCCTGGTGTTGACCTTGGCCGATGGGGGAGGGCAGGTGATCCTCGGAGACGACTCCAGCCTGGCCGAAAAGATGCTCGGACTCGAGACGATGCTCACCCGTGTTGACCTTCGCTGTCTGGACACGATTGACCTTCGAGTTCCCACCGCACCGGCGCTCACTCGACGTTCCGTTGAGGGTTCGTTGTTGGTCAACGATCTCACGACGTGTAGCTCCGTCTCACCCTCAACCGAAGGCTGATCGGGTCCTTCCGCTTCTTCAGGCAGATGCGATCGGGCGGCCTGCTGGACGTGCCGTCAAAAACCGTAAGCAGATTTGCCTCTGGGTCGACAAGAGGTTGATGCATGTATTTCAGGGCACTTTCTGGCAGTATTGTGCGGCTCCGGAATTGAGACCGTGTCGCGCCTTCGCGGCATACTGAGAGGCCGCATCCATCCGGGTGGGCTTCACTCAAATCAGCCCGGCAGACGAAAACGACAGCAGGATATTGATGAGTACGCAGAACTATGTGGCCGTGATCAAGGTCGTGGGCGTGGGCGGTGGCGGCTGCAACGCAATCAATCGAATGATCGATGCCGGTCTTCGCGGCGTCGAATTCATCGCCGTAAACACCGATGCGCAAGCGCTGTTGATGTCAGACGCGGAAACCAAGATTCACGTTGGCCGTGAACTCACCAAGGGCTTGGGTGCCGGTTCTGACCCTGCCGTTGGGCAGCAGGCCGCCGAGGAACACCGCGACGAAATCGCTCAGGCTCTCGATGGCGCCGACATGGTGTTCATCACTGCTGGTGAGGGAGGTGGCACTGGTACCGGTGCGGCTCCCGTGATTGCCGAGGTAGCCAAGAGCCAGGGTGCGCTCACCATCGCCGTGGTTACTCGCCCCTTCGGCTTCGAGGGTCGCCGCCGAGCAACGCAGGCTGACTCCGGCATCTCCCGGTTGAAGGACAAGGTCGACACCCAGATCGTCATTCCAAATGATCGCTTGCTGTCGATCGCCGACGAGAAGACGTCGATGGTCAATGCGTTCCGCATGGCCGACGACATTCTGCTGTCGGGTGTTTCTGGCATCACCGATCTCATCACCACACCCGGCCTGATCAATACCGACTTCGCAGACGTGCGCATGATCATGCACGACGCAGGTAGTGCCCTCATGGGCATTGGTCGTTCCGCTGGTGATGGCCGGGCCCTCAATGCTGCCCGTGCTGCCATTGCAAGTCCGCTGCTCGAATCTTCGATCGAAGGGGCCCGAGGCATTCTGCTGTCGGTCACCGGCTCGAGCGAGCTCGGCTTGTTCGAAGTGAACGAAGCCGCAGAGATCATTCATGATGTCGCTCATGCCGATTGCAACATCATCTTCGGCACTGTCGTCGACGAGTCGATGGAAGACGAAATCAAGGTCACGGTGATCGCCGCTGGCTTCGATCGTTGGGATGACGACGGCGAAATTCCGATCCGTCAGGCCACAGACGAAGACGGTCTTGCTGATCTGCTCGGCGACGATGACGACGCCGGAACAGAAGCGCGTCGCGACACCACCGACATCTTCGCCAGCAACGATGACGATGACTTCGACGACGGGTTCGACGTTCCTTCGTTCCTGAAATAGCGATGGCCGACAAGCGTGTGGTGTCGACACCGTCCGGTGTCGTGCACGTGGTGTCGACCGATCGCAACGACGGCGACTTTGCCGTGAGCTTGACGGGCCCAGAGTTTGCCCGTGTGCGAGCTGATGTCGTCGATGCCGAGTGGACATGGCTACGACAGGTGCACGGCGCCGATGTCGTCGTGGCCTCAACCCCTGGTGAAGGTGCTGGTGAGGTTGCCGATGCCGTGGTGACGGCGAAGCCCGGTGTCCCGATCGCGGTGACAACCGCAGATTGCGCACCCGTCGTGTTGGTGGGCACCACAGCAGTTGGCGTTGCTCACGCCGGGTGGAAGGGAATCATGGCAGGCGTCATCGAAGCCACGTCTGACCAGTTGCGTTCACTGGGCGCCGAACCGATTGCCGCGCTGTGCGGCCCGTGCATCCAGCCCGCTGACTATGAATTCGGACCAGAAGCCCTCGACGAGATCGAAGAGCGCCTCGGAACCCGCGTGCGATCAACAACACGCAAGGGCACGCCGGCACTCGACATGACCGCCGCGGTGGCGGCCGCCTGTGAAGCCGCAGGGTGGCCTCCGCCAGATCGTCCGAAGTGCACCAGTGCCCCCAGCTACTTCAGCCATCGAACTCGCGGCGACGTTGGACGGCAAACGACGGTGGCGTGGATCGAGCCGGCATGACGAGCCACGACGCGGACACTGTGCTCGCGGCCCAAATCGCCGAGCGGATGCAGGTGCTCAACCAGCGGATTGCTGCCGCAACCGATCGCCCAGACGATGTTTCGATCATTGCGGTGAGCAAGCGTCATCCGGCGGCGGCCGTTGAGGCAGCCCGCAGCATCGGCCTGCGCGACTTTGGCGAGAACTATGCACAAGAGCTTGCTGGCAAAGCCGTCGAGGTAGCTGACACGCTCGACGGTTCCGGCGGCGACCAACACGGCAGCGATAGCGATGCAATCCGCTGGCATTTCGTCGGTGGGCTGCAACGCAACAAGATCAAGCTGATCGCTGACTCGGTGTACCTCTGGCAATCGATCGATCGCCTGGCCCTCGTCCGCACCCTGGCTGATCGTGCCCCGGGGGCAAAGTTGCTTGTGCAGGTCAACACCACCGATGAGGCCCAGAAGTCTGGGTGCAGCGTTGCCGACGCACCACAGCTCGTCGAAGAAGCCGAGAACCTGGGGCTGTCTGTGCGCGGTCTCATGACGATTGGCCCCACTGAACCAGGCGCCGATCCCCGGCCAGCATTCGAGGCGCTCCGAACGCTCCGAGATCGACTCGCCCGGCCGCAACTGACCGAGCTATCGATGGGGATGAGTGGCGATTTGGAGCTTGCCTTGGCTGAAGGTGCCACCATGTTGCGCATTGGCACCGACATCTTCGGCCCCCGACCGCAGTAACTGCCCTGGGCCCCTCTGCCTGTTGTGGTCTGCTGTTTCAGCGGGCTTACTGGATGACAGACTGGCGACCACCAGTCTGGACCGTGGCGGAAAGCGGTCCGTGTTGTAGGTCTCCGCGCGTGGGACACTACGCTGAGCGATGTTCGCCGATCGGCGTTCAGGAGTGTCATGTCAATGTTGAAAAGCGTGATGGTGTACTTGGGCCTCGGCCCAGACGAAGAGTACGAAGACACCTACTTCGGCGAACCCCAATATGACGACGGTCTCGATCGGGGAGACGAGGGTCTCGTGACCACTCGTCGCGTGCCAGAAGATGCACCACGAGTTATGAGCGTCGACAGCTCCCAGCCCAGTGCGGTGGGTGCTGTTCGTCCGCTCCGTCCCGTTCCCACGGTGGTCGACGACGACACCGAGGTCGATCTCACCGACGGCTCCGCTGCGGTCACCGATGGCTCGCAGCCAACGGTTCGTGCCATTCCGCTGCAGCGGACCAAGCCTCGGATTCTGACCCCGCAGTCGTTCGGCGACGCCAAGATCCTCGCCGACGAGTTCAAGCGGCAGGTGCCGGTCATCATGAACCTCCGCTCGGTCGACCGCGATCTCGCTCGTCGCCTCATCGACTTCTCAAGCGGGGTTTGCTACTCGCTCACCGGCTCGATGGAAAAGCTTGCCCCGCAGGTTTTCCTTCTTCTGCCGAAGGGCGTCGAAGTCAGTGACGACGAGCGTCGTCGCATCGAAGAGCGCGGCTTCGAACGCTAAGTGGTCACCAGTCACGGTCGCTCACGCAGCGACGTTGCTGACCACATGCCAAGAATCCAAACGGGGAGTTGGCCTATGTCCCCCTGTTCGTAGGGCGGACTGACTAACCTCGGGCTCATATGAGCCCGAACAATGATCGATTCCGGGTTCTCCGGCGCTTGCCGGAGATTAAGTTCGAAGATGAACTTCGCGGGTATAGCAAGAGCCAGGTGGACCGAGTTCTCGAGACACTGGCGCCACTCGCGGACGAAGTCGACGAACTCCTAACCCGCCTTTCCCAAGCTGAGACCCGCGCCGCGTCAGCCGAAGCGCGTCTGGTCCAGCAAGGTCCAACACCCGACGCAGCAGCAGAGACGCTGGTGGCGGACGTCTCGGTCGAGAGTGCTGTCACCGAGCCGCCGCCCGACTTCGACGAGACGCTTCGCAAGACCTTGCTGCTCGCGCAGACCACGGCCGACGAGACCGTGCGCAACGCGAAGGCCGAGGCCGAGCAGGCCATCGCCGACGCCAACGACGAGGCGGAATCGCTTCGTTCGTCGGCCCGGCAAGAGACCGACGACATCCATGCCGAGAACAAGCGCACTCGCACGGCTCTTCACGATGAGGTTGCGACCGAGCGTGTCCGCCTGCTCGAAGAAGCGCAGGAGGAAGCCAGAACTCGGCTTGCATCCCTTGAGCAAGAGCTGGCGAGCGCCCACGGCGCAGAGCGCGATCGGCTACTGGCCGAGATCGAAGAGTTGCAACAGACTCGCGATCAACTTCGGGGCGACGTCGAGTTGCTTGAAGGCCACCTGGCGCATCGACGAGGCCAGTTGCGCACAGCCCTCACCGAGATGACCGAGGCGCTTGACGATCCGGTCAAGCTCCGAGGTTCAACCGGGCCAGACCTGTCTGACCCCGCACCAGTTGCGGCCGACGACTACGAAAGCGTGTCGCTCGCCGAGGATTCAAT
>CALLGK010000306.1 GCA_938009905.1 uncultured Acidimicrobiales bacterium
GCATCGGTGTCGCGGGTGACGCAGTCGAACCAGCAAGGCGCACCGTTCTCATCCATCAACTTCATGCCGTTTTCAGCCATGCCCTCGAACAGACAAATGGCGGCGCCCGTTGGGTCGCCAATCACTGCGATCTTGCCGCCACCGGGGATGTCGAACGGTTCTTGAAACACCGTGCCGCCAGCCTCTTTGGCTGCTGCGAGCGTTGCCGCTGCATCGGTGACGTTGACGTAGGTTGACCACACCGGTGGCATGTCGCCCATCTCGGGACTGAGCTCCATCACGCCGGCCACTGGCGACTCGCCAACCAAGAAGATCGTGTAGGGCGTCTCGCCGTCGTTGAACGTCTCCCAGCCAAACAAGCCCTTGTAGAAGGTCGCTGCGCCGTCCAGGTCGGCGGCCGCAAGATCAACCCAGCTGATGTTGTGAACCTTGTGCTTTTCGATAGCAACCATGCCCGAAACGTATCCCGGGGACCCTCGGGCGTAAAGGGCCCCACCCGCCTGCCGCAG
Source organism: uncultured Acidimicrobiales bacterium (assembly GCA_938009905.1). Lineage (GTDB taxonomy): Bacteria > Actinomycetota > Acidimicrobiia > Acidimicrobiales > SZUA-35 > CALEWY01. Next base: position 510 of record CALLGK010000306.1, read on the forward strand.
CCGGTGTGACTTCAGGCCTGTCCGCGTCGGCCGATGGAGCCCCGTAGACTCACTTGGCCCTGATTCACCCCCGGATCCTGGGCTGCAACAGTAAAGAGCTGTCTCATGGCCCCTGCCCTTCGCGAAGACCGTCGCAACATCGCCATCGTCGCCCACGTCGACCACGGCAAAACCACGCTCGTCGACGCCATGCTGCGCCAGACCGGTGCGTTCCATTCTCACGAAGATGTCGCAGAGCGAGTCATGGACTCCGGCGACCTCGAACGCGAGAAGGGCATCACCATTCTCGCCAAGAACACCTCCATCGAGTGGGGCGGCATCACCATCAACGTTGTCGACACTCCTGGCCACGCCGACTTTGGCGGCGAGGTTGAACGAGCGCTCACGATGGTCGACGGTGTTGTCCTCCTCGTTGACGCGGCCGAGGGACCACTCCCCCAGACACGTTTCGTGCTCCGCAAGGCACTTGCCCGCGATCTTCCCGTGGTGTTGGTCATCAACAAGATCGACCGGCCAGACGCACGCATCTCCGAAGTGGTCGACGAGGTCTACGAACTCTTCTTCGACATCGACGCTCGCGACGACCAGATCGAGTTTCCGATCGTGTACTGCGCAGCGCGTGACGGATGGGCCTCGCTCGAGAGTCCTGAAGACGGAGGCCCCCCCGGCGCCGATCTCGAACCACTGTTCAAGCTGCTCGTCGAGCACATGCCCGCCCCCGCCTACGAAGAGGGTCACCCGCTTCAGGCCTGGGTCACCAACCTCGACGCCTCCCCCTACCTCGGCCGCCTCGCCCTGTGCCGCATCATGAACGGCACCCTCAAGAAGGGTCAGTCGATCGCACTCAGCCGGGTCGACGGCAGCGTCGAGCGAGTCAAGCTCGCCGAGCTCTTCCTCACGAAGCACCTCGAGCGTGTCCCTACAGACGAAGCTGGCCCTGGTGATTTGGTCGCCGTTGCCGGCATCGACGACATCCTCATCGGCGAGACCCTCGTCGATGCAGAAGACCCCCGGCCGATGCCGGTGATCGACGTTGACGAGCCCGCCCTCTCGATGACCATCGGTGTGAACTCCTCGCCGCTCGCCGGCAAGGATGGCGACAAGCTCACCGCTCGCATGGTGAAGGATCGCCTCGACCGCGAACTCGTCGGCAACATGAGCCTCCGCGTGCTCAACACCGAGCGTCCAGACACCTGGGATGTGCAAGCTCGAGGCGAGCTTCAGCTCGCCGTCCTGGTCGAGCAGATGCGTCGCGAAGGATTCGAGCTCACCATTGGCAAGCCTCAGGTGGTCACCAAAGAGATCGACGGCAAGGTTCACGAGCCGGTTGAGCGCGTGACCATCGACGTGCCAGAGGATCACCTCGGCGCCGTCACTCAGCTTCTCGCCACCCGCAAGGGCCGCATGGAAAACATGGTCAACCACGGCACCGGCTGGGTTCGCCTCGACTATCTCGTGCCGTCGCGAGGCCTCATTGGCTTCCGCACCGAGTTCCTCACCGAGACCCGCGGCACCGGCGTGTTGAACCACACCTACGAAGGCATGGAGCCGTGGTTTGGCGAGCTCCGCACCCGTCCGACCGGCTCACTCGTGGCCGACCGAAACGGTCCGGTCACGGCCTACGCCCTCATCGGGCTGCAGGAACGAGCCCAGATGATGGTGGCGCCGACCAACGACGTCTATCTCGGCATGATCGTTGGCGAAAACAGTCGTGCAGACGACATGGACGTCAACGTGTGCAAAGAGAAGCAGCTCACCAACCACCGAGCTGCGTCCTCTGACGCCACGGTCAAGCTCACGCCGCCCAAGGTGCTCTCGCTCGAGCAAGCGCTCGAGTTCATCGCGAACGACGAATGCGTCGAGGTCACGCCAGACAACATTCGTCTGCGCAAGGTGCAGCTCGATCAGATCGAGCGAGCTCGTATCGCCAAGGCTAAGAAGAACGCCCGCCTGGCTGAAGCCGAGGCAAAGGCCAAGTAGCCAGCGATACCCCGCTCTCTCGGCCTGCCAACCCCCGAACTGGCACCAAACCTGCCCACCGCCCGCGCAAAACGGTGCCAATTCAACGGATGACACGCGGCCGGCCGGAACTGGCACCAAACCTGCCCACCGCCCGCGCAAAACCGTGCCAATTCGCAGAGAGGTCGGGGGCGGGGGAGTTAGGGGTCGCCGTCGCCGATCTCTTCTTTGCGACGGGCGACAAAGTCGTCGAGCTGCTCGACGATGGCATCATCCAAGGCCGGCTGGGTGTAGTCCTCGAGTGCTGCTTGCCAGAGCGCCGTCGCTCGTTCGGTCGCGTTCTTGGCTCCCGACTCTGTCCATGCGCCGTGGTTCTGCCAGTCGGACAACATGGGTGAATAGAACGCATCTTCGTAGCGGGCCAGCGTGTGCTCGTCGCCAAAGAAGTGTCCACCGGTGGGCACACGCTCCATCGCTCCAAACGCCAACTCGTCGTCACTCAGATCGATGGGCGTCAGGAACTCCATCATGTGCTGAAGCATCTCGACGTCGAGGATGAACTTCTCGTAGCTGGCTTGCAGGCCACCTTCCATCCATCCGGCGGCGTGGTAGATCAGGTTGGTTCCACCGAGGATGCTCCCCCACAGCGACATCTGGGTTTCGTAGGCAGCCTGGGCGTCGACAACGTTTGAGGCGCTCGAGTTCGACGATCGATACGGGAGCCCATACCGCCGGGCCAGCTGACCACTCGCCACATTCGCCTTGGCGTGTTCTGGCGTGCCGAACGCTGGCGCACCCGACCGCATGTCGACGTTGCTGGTGAACGAGCCGTAGACCACCGGGGCGCCCGGCTTCACCAATTGGGTGAGCGCGATGCCAAAGAGGGCCTCAGCGTTTTGCTGCACCAGCCCGGCGCCCAGTGTCACGGGCGTCATCGCCCCCATCAGCGTGAACGGGGTGACGGACACAGCTTGGCCGTGTTCCGACATCGCCATCAGCCCGTGCGCCATCTCTTCGTCGAACCGACGGGGCGAGTTCACGTTGATCACCGTGATGACGCCTGGTGATGCCGCCAGTTCTTCAAGAGAGATGCCGCGGCTGATCGCCATCATCTCGATGCCGTCCATCGCTCGCCCTCGACCAATCGATAGGCAGTGATACGAAAGGTCAGACAGCGTCAGGTTTGACCGATACGCATCGAGATGTCGAGAGTTGGCCGGAAGCTCAAGCGGCGACGCCACCTGGTTGCCGATGATGTGCACGGCGTTGAAGTAGTGCGCCAACCTGATGAAGTTCTCGTAGTCGGTCATGTTCGATGACCGGCGACCGTTGATCTCGTCGTGCACCGACGGCGGGCCAGCGACAAGCCCGAACGCAACGTTGTTGCCACCCAACACGATCTGCTTGTCGGGATTGCGGCTCGTCAGGGTGAACTCGCTCGGCGCTGTCTGCAAGGCGTGCTCGATGACGTCGCGGCCGACCCGCACCACCTCGCCGTCGATGGTGGCTCCGGCCTCAGCAAACAGCTGGCGAGCTGACTCACTCCACAGTTCGATGCCGAGCTCTTCGAGAACGCGAAGCGACGCTTCGTGAATGCGCTCGACGCCCTCCGGGTCGAGAATCGGGAGCGGACCATGAGGGTTCTTGACCTGTCGCCACGGAAGCTGACGGATGCTGGGCCCCGTCTCTCTCGAGCGGGTGCGTCCTCGACGTGCCACGGCCGCAACCTACGCCATCGGTCCACGCGGCGCTTCGATCTTCCACGTCTCGGCACCGCGTGGCTTCGGTCACAGCGCTTGACCCCGTGCCACACGATGATGGACATTCACGCTGCTTGTGAAGTGCTTCACAAGCACCGGCCGCACCGAACGCGGCACAACCAGACAACCGAGAAGGAAGAACGATGCGCATCGAGCAAGTCCTCATTCCGATGGTCCGCCAAGTGATTCAGCGGCCCCGCCTTTCTCAAGCGCTCTTCCGATTCGACCCGTATGGCAACCCGTTCAGCGCCGACGCCGTTGCTGACCCCATGTGCCTCGCCCCGGCCATGCGCGAGCACAGCCCGGTTCATTGGCATCCGCTGTACCAGCAGTGGTTCATCACCGGCTATGACGAGGCTCGCGAGGTTTTGGCTTCCCCGCACGTCGGTACCGCCCACCAAATGGACGTGCTCCTCGACGTTCGCCCGTACAACAAGCTGCAACCCGTCGCGTTCTCCATGTTGCGTCACCTGATGTTGCTTACCGACCCGCCCCAACACACCCGGCTGCGAGGGCTCGTCAATCGGGCATTCACGCCGCGGCAAGTCAGCCGCCTCGAACCGATGATGAACTCGATGGTCAACGACCTGCTTGACGAGTTTGGCGACGACGTCGAACTGGTCTCTGACTATGCGGTTCCGTTCCCCGCCATGGTGATTTCCGAACTCTTCGGTTTCGAGCGTTCAGATTGGATCTGGCTACGAGACCTTTCTGCAACGCTCACGAAGGTGGTCGACCCCGTACGCGGCTTCGATCCAGTTGAGATCGACAACGCCGCTCAAGAGATGCAACGTCGCATTCTCGATCTGGCCGACCGGCGACGAGCCAACCCCACTGGTGATCTGATGTCTGGGCTGGCGCTGGCCGAAGCAGACGACGGCGACCGTCTGAGCGAGGACGAGCTGGTGTCGGTCTCCGCACTCATCCTGTTTGCCGGTCACGAAACCACGTCAAACATGATCGGCCTTTCGGTCAAGATGCTGCACGAACACCCCGAGCAGCTCGAGCTGCTGCGGGCCAAGCCGGAGCTGTGGCCAAACGCAGTCGAGGAGCTTCTTCGGTTCGACCCGACCCTGCGTTCTGACCCCCGCACCGCAATCGCAGACTTTGAGTTGGGTGGCCAGAAGATCAAGAAGGGCCAGAACATCGTGGTGATGACGCAACTCGTCAACCGGGATCTGAGCCGCTTTGCCGATGCCGACGAGTTGCGGGTCGACCGTGACGATCCATCACCGCTGTCGTTCGGGCACGGCATCCACTACTGCCTTGGCGCCAACCTCGCTCGGGCCGAGCTTCTTGCGGCGCTGCCTCCCTTGCTCGACAAGCTCGACGACTACCACGTCGATCCAAGCAAGATCGTCTGGAGCGAGTCGCTGTCGCTACGCGGACCGGCCGAGTTCCAGATCCGAAAGCGCTAGCTCGAACAGTTGGCGAGCGCTCCTCGGAGCGCTGCATCACGCGGATCGATGGGTACTGAATAGCCGCCCTTGTTCATGGCGTAGCAGTACCCAATGCCGCGTTCTGGGTCGGCGTAGCCGAACGAGCCCCCCATGCCGGTGTGGCCATAGGCCCGCGACGACGTGCCAAAAGACAAGAGCGGGAACTGCTTCATGAAGCCACACGAGAAGCTGCTCTCGATGCCGAAGACCTCATCGAGCGCAGGAGCTTGATCTTCTTCGAGCAAGGCAAGCGTTTCGGCCTTGAGACCTAGACGTGGCCCGCCCGCTGCCATGTCGCCGTAGACCGAGGCGATTGCTTTTGCCGTTCCGGTTCCGTTCACCGACGGCAGTTCGAGCTCGAGGTTCGGTCGCTTGTTCAGGTCGGTCGGCTTGCCGATAAACCGAGGGTTCGTGAACGCCTTGAACGTAGCGCTCCTTGGATTCATCAAGCGCTTCATCAGTGGCTTGGGAACCTCGTTCCTGTTTCGGATTTGGCCAATCCAAGACGGAGCCACTGCTTCGGCAATCCGATCTGAACCGACCGATGCGGGCAACCCGATGTAGAACTCGACCTCGAGCGGCGCCACAATCTCTTCGGGAAGAACTGACCGATCTGGCGCCCATCTGGGTCGAGCCGACTGATCAGTTGGCTGATGTACCAGCCGACGGTTTGAGCGTGATAGCCGCGAGACGTTCCGGGCTCCCAGCCAGGCTTCTGCTCGGCCAAGATCGCACCGAGTTGTTTGAAGTTGGCGACGTGTTCGTACTTGATCTTTGTGTCGATCACGGCAAGACCAGCCTGATGGGCGAGTAGCTGGCGAACGGTGACGTTCTCTTTGCCGTTGGCTGCGAACTCAGGCCAATAGCTGCTGACCGGATCGTCGAGCTCGAACCAGCCCCGGCTGTGGGCAACGGCCATCGCAGCGGCAGCCATGCCTTTGGTGCACGAGAAGACGGTGACCAACGTGTCTTGTTGCCACGGCAAGGTCTGAGCCTTGTCGCGGTGACCGCCCCAGAGGTCAACCACAACGGCTCCATCCGACACGACCGAGCAGGCCGCTCCGAGGTCGTCTCGTTCCTCGAAGTTCTTCCGGAAGACATCAGCCACGGGCCAAAGCCTGGTTCGCACGTTCCCTCAATGTCGACCATGAGTCGCGACAGTACTTTTGGTCAACCGCTCAAGAAAGGACTTGTGACAACAGCGACAAGATCACCTTCTCGGTGCGATTCTGGTTGCCTGACAGCCGAAAACGCGCCGAGAACGTTGGTGTGTCAGGGTTGTAGGCATGGCAAATGCGATCTGGCCTCAGTGGATGTTGGTTGTCCAAGACGTCGAAGCAACAAGCGCGTTCTACCAAAACGTGTTTGGACTCGAGAGCAGCCACGGCGGCAACGAATACGACCAACTAACGCACAACGGCGAGATCGTGATGCAGCTTCACGACCACGACACCCAAGATCACCACGGCCTTCTTCGCTCTGACGACGCGCCCGTCGG
>CALLGK010000307.1 GCA_938009905.1 uncultured Acidimicrobiales bacterium
CCCGCTGATTGCGGCGAATCGACGAATTGTCAAAGTCTTGTCACTTCGTCGCGGTGTTCCTAACAGTTGGGGTCGATTCTTGGGATCAACACACACCCCCCAACTCCCAAGGAACCTCCCATGGCCAATCAGAAGCCCCCAACGAAGACCAACAGCACGTCCCGCAAAGCAGGAGCCGCCGCAGCCCTCATGAGCGTGGCCGTGCTGCTCGGCACCGGTGGTGTCGCCGCCGCCCAACTCAGCCCAGCCACCGTCGTTGGTGACACCGCGGTACAGCAGGTCACGCCTGAGCCTCCAGCCGACGATGCTCCCGCCCCCGATGGCGACGAAGAGCGCCCAGAACGTGACCGTCGCGGTCACCGTCGAGGCCAAGCCCACATGGTCGCGGCCGAGACGATCGGCATCACCGTCGACGAGCTCCGAACCGAGTTCAAGAGCGGCAAGTCGATCGCCCAGATCGCCGAAGAGAATGGAGTCGAGCCGCAGGCCGTCACCGATGCGCTGATCGCTGCACTCGAAGTGCGCCTCGATACCGCCGTCGAAAACGGTCGGCTGACCGAGGAACAGGCGGCCGAGAAGTTGGCGCAGAAGTCGGAGCGCATCGCTGAGCGAGTTGAGCGTGTGCCAGGTGAAGGCCGTCCAGGAGCCGAGACCAACGGCGAGACAGACGCGGACGCCTGATTCATAGAACCCCTGAATCCCCCCATGGCCGACCTCGGAGCTGCAACGCTCCGGGTTCGGCACCACGTTGTTCGACCCCCTCCACCACTTCTGTGGTGCGACATGCTGACTTGGAGCTCACATGACAAGCGGCGAAACCACCTTCACCGTCCTCGTGGCCGAGGACGACCCAGAGATCCGCACCGCCCTCGTTCGCATCCTCAGCTACGAGGGCTACGAGGTGCTTGCCGTGAACGATGGGGCAGCAGCCCTCGAGGCTGCCGTTGAACACGACGTCGACCTGATGGTGCTCGACGTGATGATGCCGTTCGTCGATGGCCTCGATGTGTGTCGCAAGCTCCGTAGCAAAGGCGACAGAACGCCGATCCTCATGCTCACTGCCCGGCACGAGACCAAGGATCGTGTGGCCGGGCTTGATGCTGGCGCAGACGACTATCTGGCCAAGCCATTCGAACTCGACGAGCTCCTCGCTCGACTACGGGCCCTTCTCCGGCGCACGTCTGAGCCATCGGATGACGGCCCGCTCACGATCGGCAACCTCCGCCTTGACCCCAAACGCCACGAGGTCGAACGAGACGGCGAGCGTATTGAGCTCACCAGAACCGAGTTTGAGATTCTCCACCTGTTGATGCGCAACGATGGCATCGTGCTCGAACGAGCCGTGATGTACGACCGCATCTGGGGCTACGACTTTGGTTCGTCGTCGAGATCGCTCGACGTGCACGTCGGCTACTTGCGTCGGAAGCTCGAAGACGGCGATCGGCCGCGCATGATCGAAACCGTCCGTGGCGTCGGATTCGTGATTCGAGAACCCGCCGCGTGATTCGGTCGTCGCTCGCCGCTCGGCTCGCCGTCGCGATTGCGGCGCTCGTGTTTCTCACGGTGGTGTTGACCACCGGCCTGGCCATCGTCACGACAGGCCGACAGGTGAGCAACGACACGGATCGCTTTCTGGCCGAGCGCGGACGCGAGATTACCGAAGGTGAACGGTCTGGCCCCGGTCGAGGACAGGGCCGGCGTGACATTGCGGAACAGGCAGAACGTTTCGCCGCCGAGTCTGATGCGTTCGTCCAAGCGATTGGCAAGAACGGCCAGCTTCTAGGCGCCACCGATGTCGAACTGCCGGTGAGTGCGAACGATCTTCTGCTCGCATCACGCGGTGGCGACGCGTCGCTGCGCACGATCGAGCTTGATGGTGAGCGCTATCGGATGATCACCGTGCCGGTGCGCAATGGGGGAGCGGTGCAGGTGGCGCGCTCGCTTGAAGAAAGTTCGTCGCTCCAGATCTTGATTCGCGACCGCCTGCTGTTGGTTGGGTTTCCCCTGGCCCTCTTGGGCGCCGGTCTCGGTTGGCTCCTTGCCCGCCGATCACTGCGCCCGCTGAGCGATCTGTCGGCCTCGGCCGAGCGAATCGCCGCCACGAAAGACCTCGAGACCCCGATCGGCGTAGACGGTCGCGATGACGAGATCGGCCGGCTTGCCGCGAGCTTCGACGACATGCTGGCCGCCCTCGCGGCGAGCCGAGACCAGCAACAGCAACTCATACAAGATGCGGCCCACGAACTACGAACACCGCTCACCAGCGTCACCGCAAACGTCGACCTGCTGTCGCGGGCTCCTGACATTCCCGCTGACGATCGCAGCGAGATTCTCTCCGGCGTGAAGGGCGAGCTGCGTCAGCTCGACACGCTGTTCACCGAGATCATCGAGCTCGCCACCGACGATCGAGAGGCCGCCCCGTTTGAGCAACTTGATCTCCTCGATGTGGCGCATGAAGCAGCAGACGACGAGCGTCGGCGAAGCCCCAACGAGATCCGCATCGTCGGCGGTTCCTCGGTTGTGAACGGCGATCGAGATGCGCTGCGTCGAGCGGTCGGCAACCTGGTCGGAAACGCCGTGAAGTACAGCCCGGACGCCGCATCGATCGAGATCAGGGTCGGTGATGGAGCCGTCGCGGTTGCTGACAACGGCCCCGGTATCGCACCGGCAGACAAGGACCGAGTCTTTCAGCGCTTCTACCGCAGCGACGCCGCTCGATCCCAGCCCGGATCAGGCCTCGGGTTGGCCATCGTGGCCAAGATCGTCGACGCCCACGGCGGCACCCCGTTTGTGGAGGATGCTGACCCCGGACCAGGCGCTGTCGTTGGATTCCGGCTCCCCGATGTGAGCTGAGCCGTACCGCTCGGCCTACCAATACTCCTCGTAGTGGATGTTGCCCGGGCTGTTTCGCCTGTCGAGTGTGAACCCTCGCTCGGTCAGTAGCTCGACGACTCCGGTGGTCTCCGGGAAGGCGCCGCCGTCACCCTCTGGTAGGCCGATCATTGCCGGGTTGCCGCACAAGAACACGTGGGTGTTGTCTGGATCGAGGGCTACGCCGAAGTCTGTGGCGAACACGTCTTGGGTAATGGCGTCTTGGATGTATCGCTTGGGAACGTCTGACTCGCGGGTTGGCAGCGGCAGGTAGTGATAGTTGGGATAGCGGGCTTCGAGCTTCCTGTGCTTCTCCATGTAGCCAAGGTCAGACCATTGGCGGACAGACACTGCAGACACGATGGGGCCGACGTGTCCCTTGCGGAGCAGTTCGATGACCATGCCGTTGTGGGGTGCCTCGCCAGTACCGGTCGACAGGAACACGATGGTTGATTCAGGATCGTCGACGGCGTTGAGCGTGTAGCGTCCTGCCACCTTTGGGCCGAGGTAGATGCGGTCGCCGGGGCGCTTGAGGGCCAGGCGAGGCGTGAGCGCGGGAACGTTGTCGTCTGTCGGTCGCACGAGGACGATGTAGAACTCGAGCGATCCTTCGTCGGACTGATTGGCCAGGTAGCCGGTTTCGTCGAACATCCGATTCGAGATCGAATACGAGCGGCGGATCAGCTTGTCCCACCGCTTGTCGAGGTCGTTGTCTGTTGCGTCGTCGATCCGGTCTTCCCAGAAGCCGAGGCCGAGCGAGGCGTACTGGCCCGGCAAATACGAGGTGCCGCCGCTGTCTGGCTTCACCCGCAACACCCACAGGTCGGAGTGGGTTGGTTCAAACTTGGTGATCGTGGCGTTGTAGTGCTCCTCGCGAAGCTCGCCAAGTGCGCTCTCGTTTCGGGCCCGGCGGCGCACGCTCGACAGCGGCTGGGTGAGTTCGAGCTCGGGAAAGGCGGCCTCGGCAATGCGCAAGCCGATATCGGCGCCAGACGCCATCGGGACGGCGGCCTCGGCGTCGCTCGCGGCGTCGCCCAGAATCCACACTCGGCCCGTTGCTGCTGCGCTCTCGGAGATCCCTGCCGCCTGCGGATCGATCGCTTGGCGCGGCGTGGCAAAGACCACGTGATCAAACTGAAGGTCTGGCGTGCGACGATCGTCGAAGTACGCCATGGGGAATCCGTCCGCATCGCCGATCTGATCAGGAACAGACCGATACAAGACGGTGAGCTTGCGCTCTCGTTCGAGGCGGCGAACCATGTGTTCTGCTGCCGGCGAGAGCTTGGCCGGATCCATTCCGCCGCCCGCGATCACCACCCGGGCGCCGTTGCGGTTCATCTCGGCCGCAAGCTCGATGGCGTGGTCCGTTGTGCCCACCACGAGCACGTCGAGATCGTCGACATCGGTGGGGGCCACATCGATGTGAACGCGGCCGCGAACGTCGCCGCTGGTCTGTAGCGATGACGCGACAGGAATCGGAGGCATCGTTTCTGGGTCGGCGGGACGCACGGCCACAACGCACGCCTGGGTTCGATACGCGAGTCGGTTGGTCGTGACGATGAGGTCGCCACCGTCTTCGACCGTGTCAACCGACACGAGCTCTTCGCCGTAGCCAATGTCGAGACGATTCTCAGAGGCAATCTCGGCGAACGACACTTCGTCGCCTGGTTCGACAACGCGGACGAGCGGCAGCCCTGATCGCTGCGACGACACGGCAACGGACAACCCGCCTGCACCACCGCCAACCACGACGATGTCGTAGGTCGAGCCGGTGCGTGTCGACGAGTCGCCGCTGCTCGATGCGTTGTCGCTGTCGTTGTCACTCATGGCCACAATCCAATCATCTTCCGGGGGCTCATTGTTATTGGTGGGTTTCGGGCCGGTTATTGACGGAGTTCGCCGTCTGGGAAGAACGCGGCCCACGCAAACCAGAACTCGTTGCGATGTGTGATCGTGGCCAGCTGTTCGCCGGCCAACGGACCATCAAGCGCTCGACCCAACACGCTCCACTGCGTGCCCGTCTCTGCGTCGGTGAACGTGCCGCCAGCGTTCGCCGTGAACGTCAGGCGCTCACCGTCTACGACGGGATCGAGGGCCACGGCGGTGCCGACGGGATCGCCAATGGCGACGCGCGAGGCATCGAGCGCATCGGTGGTCTCGCCACCCCACAACAGCACGACGGGAATGCCACCGACCTCATCGTTGATGGCTCGCTCGGTCTGGATCCGGGCGAATGCGTACGCCGCATCAGTTTGGTTGCCGGCATCGCCTGTGCTCACGCCGATCACCCGCTCGAGCGCGGCGAGCCGTGGATCTGGTTCGCCATTGAAGAAGGCACCGATCGGTCCGTTGCTGCTGGAGTAGCCCTCGTATGGATTGGCGCCGTAACCGATGCCAAAGCCCGTCTCTCGGGACAGGCTGCGGCCGTCTGGAAAGTCGGCTGCGAATTGCTCAAACGACACGATCGCAGTGCTGGCGAACTCCAGCTGTGTTCCGGCGTATTCGCCGACGATGCCCCGGCCGTTGATTTGCTGCCACAACGAATTCGTTCGGTCATCCCACATCACGAGGTCGCTGTTGCGGAGCAGGCCAGACACGCCGAAGCGCAGCACCTCACCGTCAACCCGACGGTCAAAGGCAAGGGCCGTGTTGCAGAGCGGACAGAACGTCACCGCAATCGGTACCTCGCCGAAGCGATCGTTCACGATCTCGTGGCGGGTCAAGATGGAGAGCGGATAGAAGCGAGCCTCACCATTGACCTGTACCAATGCGCCAGGCTCATCGGCCGCTAGCCACTGACTGGCCTGGGTGACCGTCTCGAACAGCGGCCGATCGATCGGCGGAATGCCATCGCGTGTGTCTGATCCACCCAAACCAACCGCGAGACTCTGCGGGTCGATGGTGATCCTGCTCCAGTCGGTCGGCCAGGTGCCGGCGGCCCGCTGAACCGAGCCATCGGTGGCCCCAATGCCGTCACCGTTGGACACCACGATGTCGTCTGTGTTGCCGGCCTCGACGCCACCGGCAAGCGACAGCGGCACGTCGGAATCGCGGGGGTTGAACAGTGGCGTTTCGTCGTTGATGTCCGCAGTGCCGGCCTCTTCTGCGGCGGTCGGCACGTCAGGTCCGAGTAAGGCGGAACACGCGGAAGCAACAAGAGAAACAGCGAGCAGAAGGGGGAGCCAACGGAGGTGTGATCTGGCCATGGAGTCGAAACCCTCGTCACGTCGGATCTATGCCGCGAAGGGCGCGTGCCCTTACGCTGCCAGCCATGGCTGCACCAGACGCAAGCGGCAAGACGACGTCCGACATCGACTGGGCGACAGAGTTCGACCACACCAATCCTGAATACGGAGCGCGTGCTCCGGAGATCTGGGAGGAGCTTCGCGAACGGTGTCCAGTGGCCCACAGCGAGGCCTTTGGCGGCACGTGGTTGCCCGTCCGCCACGAAGATGTCGCCGCGATCGCCGCCGACACAGACCACTTCACATCGCGAGGTGTTGTGGTGAGCCCGGAGCGACCTGGCGATAGCGCGCCCGTTGGCGAGGCGCCCCCAATCACGTCAGATCCGCCCTTCCACGCCGTCGCCCGTCGCCTTTTGCTTCCCGGGTTTACGCCGAAGTCGATCACACCGTGGGAGTCGTCCACCCGCGAGATTTGCAACGACTTGATCGACGAGATCTTGGAGGGCGTCGATGGCAAGACGGGCGACGAGCGAATCGTCGACGCAGCTCAGCAATACGCGCAGCACATTCCCGTGATGGTGATCGCCGACATGCTGGGTGTCCCAAAGGAAGACGGCGACATTTTCCGAGGGTTCATCCATCGCATCATCGAGAACCCCTCTCTCGACGACGAGAGACCAGAAGAAGAGTCGCTCGACTTCTACCTCGACAACGTGATTCACGAGCATGCCGAGGCCACCACCAAACGCGGTGACCTCATCGACTACATGCTCGAGCTAGAGCTTGATGGTCAAAAGCTCCAGCCCGAGCACGTGCGTGGCACCGTTGCGTTGCTGCTCATTGCCGGCATCGACACCACGTGGTCAGCGATCGGTGCCAGCCTCTGGCACCTCGCCGGACACGACGACGACCGTCGACGCCTGGTGGCTGAACCAGAGTTGATGGACAACGCGGTCGAAGAGTTCCTTCGCTTCTACGCCCCGGTCACCATGGCTCGCCTCGTGGCCCAAGAGGTCGAGGTGGGTGGCTGTCCGATGAAGCCAGAAGACTGGGTCCTGCTGCCGTTTCCTGCGGCCAATCGCGACCCCGAGGTGTTTGAGCGTGCCGATGAGTTTGTGATCGATCGGGCCCGCAATCGCCACTCGGCATTTGGGCTTGGAATTCATCGCTGCATCGGCTCGAACCTGGCTCGTATGGAACTGCGAATCGCGCTCGAAGAGTGGCTCAAGCGAGTGCCCGAGTTCGGCCTTGTGGCCCCAGATACGACGCGTTGGTCTGCGGGACAAATCCGTGGTCCGCGCGAGCTTCCGGTCCGACTGGCTTAGCCTGACCGCCTGACTGGAAAAGCGCCGCCGCTCTGGTTCATCTTCAGCGTGACGTTGGCCGGAATTCTGGCCAATACAACGATCACGCCGACGATCCCAGACATCCTCTCTGACCTTGGTCAGGACTCGTCGCGGGCGGGCGTTCTTGTGGCCTCTGGGCCGTTGCCCGGCATCGTTATTGCGCCGATGCTCGGCGTCGCGGCCGACCGGTTCGGTCGACGGCGTGTTCTGCTTCCGTGCCTTGTGTTGTTTGGGCTGGCGGGCATCGGTGCGGCCTTGGCCCCAACGTTTGGCTGGTTGCTCGTTGCCCGGCTGGTGCAGGGAGTCGGTTCTGCCGGTCTGATCAATCTTGCGATCGTGTTGATTGGCGACCACTGGACGGGCATCGAGCGCACGAAGCTTGTTGGTCGAAACTCCGCAGTACTTACGTTTGGCCTTGCCGTGCTGCCTTCGTTGTCTGGCTTGATCGCCGAGCTGGCGTCATGGCGTTGGGCCGTCGCGCTTGCGTCTGTTGGACTCGCCGTTGCGGCCGCCGGCGTTGTCGCACTACCAGACGTGCGACCGGCCGAGGTCGGAAGCCTCGGCGACCAACTTCGAGGTGCCCGGCAGGTGTTGCGGCTGCCGATTGTGCTTGCCGTCGTGCTCAGCGGGTTCTTGTTGTTCACCGTGATCTTCGGCGTGTTCCTCACGACGTTGCCGATTCACCTGGAGGAGCAGTTCAGTCTTGGGCCGGGGGCTCGTGGCATCGTGCTTTCGACGCCGGCCATCGGATCGACCGTTGTTGCGTTC
>CALLGK010000308.1 GCA_938009905.1 uncultured Acidimicrobiales bacterium
TGACTGCGACTCAGCAGCACTTCTCAACTGGGTGATGCGCACAATCTCGCCACTCAAGAACTGCTGGTCAGACGCCGCCTGAGGAGCAACGGTGCTCAGCGGCGGAACGCTGTAGCCAACCTCACCGATACGAGCCAAATAGGGCTCCATGGCCGTCTGAATGGCTTCGTTTGCTGCGGTGAGCCGGGTCCGAAGCTCAACGAGTTCGGCATCGTAGGCCGCGATATCGGGGGCGCGGAGCGCCTCTTCCTGGTCGACAAGCCGGTTGATGTAAGTATCGGCAATGGTCTGTGCGACCAGCTGAGCTCGTTCTGGGTCATCCTGGCGAACCCGAATCGACACAATGTCGGTTTCGGCCGCTTGTTCGATCGCCGTGGCTTCGCCAACCTGGGATGCAACCGCATCAATCTTGTCGGCCGAGGTGAGCTTGGCCGCAACTTCTCGATAGATCTGCGGGCTCGAGAGCACCTCAACCTGGTTCAGGACAAAGCGGTCTGGGTTGTTGGTAATCCGGGCGTCGTCGGGAGGAATGATCTCTACCTGAGCAACCGACTCGAACGTGTTACTGACCGGCGCACCGCCGAAGAGCAGTGGCAACACACCGAGCTCAGCGAAGATCAGTACGACCCACCAGCGACGTTTCAGCGCTGCGGTGACGAATGAGAGTTCCATCAGTTGTTCTCTTCCATGAGATCGTTCGTGTTGCCGCCGGGCTGAACCCGCTCAAGCACCAAGCCGACAAGTCGACCTGCGGCGATCGAGCCTCGCCGCAGAACGTGAACAAGACTTTGCTTTTCGACCTTTTGGCCGTTTGCCTTCAACAAGGACGACGATCCGTCGTCAGACGGAACGCCATGTCGGCTCAAGATCTCCGACATGCCGCGACCGTAGAGGTAGTGCTGCTTGAGCATCGGGCGCAGTCCACGCCGATGCCGATAGTGCATGACCGCGTCGTCTCGGTAGCCAAGCTCGACGTCGTTGCGAAGCATCGCCCACGAAAAGGCGATGTCTTCGCCCCGGGTCAAGCCGGTGTCAAAACCACCGGCAGCGGCGAAAACTTCGGCTCGAACAGCCATGTTTGCCGACACGAGGTAGGGATGGCCGAGAAAGCTTGGGTTGCCGCCAGGCGTCGCTGGTGGACGCCAGTTCTCTTGCCCCCTCACGGCGAGGAGCTCCTCTTCGAGGTAGCCACCAACCGCGCCGTAGTGGACAAGGGCTTCGAGGAGCGTCGATGCCCAACTTTTGTCTGCGATGTCGTCGCCATCGCAGAACAACAGCAGTGGCGCTTCGGCCATCTCGGCACCCCGGTTGCGGGCATGCGATGCGCTACGGATGTCTGACGAGTCGACGATGCGAACCGTTGGGGCGGTCACACCAGCGAGCCGAGCGAAGTGTTCGATCGACTGGTCAAGCCTTGTGCGGTGCGACGGTTCGTTCGTGTTGAGCGAGATCACGAGCTCCCATGGCTCGGTGACGTCTTGATGAGCCAAGGCCACAAGCTGCTCGTCGAGCTGGGGGTCTACTCCCCCAACGGGGATGATGACGGAGAACGTGGGAGGAACAGCACTCACGATGCGCCACCTCGCTTCAGCTCTCGCAGCGCCAGAGGTACGAACTTCGGGCTACGCACGAAGTATCGGTAGAACATGCGGGACGGCTCTTGAGCGAAGCGGTGGAACCACTCGAGTCCGGAGCGCTGCATCCACAGCGGGGCTCGCTTCCGCAGGCCCAGGTACAGCTCGGCTGAGGCCCCGAGGCACAACACCATCGGTGCCGGGTTGTTCGAAGGCCAGAGCTCTTGGAACTCCGAGGCGATCAGGCCGTCTTTGGGAAAGCCAAGGCCGGCAACGACGTAGTCAGCTCGAGATTCGAGCGCTCGATCGACCAGCTCGACAGCCAGCTCGCGAGCGGCCTGTCGTTCAGCATCGATCACCGGAGCCACCATCACTGATGCCCCTGGGTGCTCGGCTTGCAGTCCAGCAGCAACGGATGCTGATGATGCCAACACAACCACACTGCGTCCGGAGCGCACCAGCTCTGGCCACCAGTGTGCAAACACCGTGCTTCCCGCGAGTCGGGCCGGCAGCGGCTCATCAGACAACTTGCTGACCTGGTAGATCGGCCAACCGTCAGGCAGCACGAACTCGGCGTCTGCCAATTCGTCGGCCAGCCACGCATACTCGGGCTCCTGAAGCCGTATCACGATGTCGGAGTTCGGCGTCACAAGCACGGGAGGCCGAGTGCTTTCCGGCTTCCACTCGAGCAGTTCCTTCGCAACAACTTCTTCGTTTAGAGCGGACACGAACTTCAGGCCGAACATCGAGACGCGCTGGCGCTGCGCGAGCGCGCTGGTCTCACCGCCGTCTTCGACGGGATCGCCAACATTTAGATGCATCGGATCGGTGTCCATGTAGCCATCTCCGGGGGTAAGGAGGTGCTCAGTAGAGAATACGGGTTGCGGGTGATCGGGTTGGGGAGCTGCCGAAAACAGCGGTCCCTATTCATCTTTCGGTCCAAACCGGCCAACCATGAATGACGTGCCGGTAAAGCCGACATAGACCGTTCCGAACTCGTCGGGTGATCCGCCGATCGTCTTCACTGACTGATAGTTCCCGAGCGGAGCAGCCGATATGAGCTGCCAGCTTTCGAACTGGTCCGCCGACCGGTAGATCCCGGTACGTCCATTGATATTGCCATAGGCGTACACGGCCGCCGGGCCACCCTCACTTTGGGGGGCTCCGTACCCGAGCGCTTGGATCTCTTGGGTGCCGGGGATCGCAGCCCAGGTCTCCCCACCGTCTCGACTCTCAAAGGCGGGGAAAACCCCTTCGTTGAGCACTCCTGGGGTGAAGATGAGATGTCCGGCATCAGTCGGCGATGCGAGCAATGTGGCGTTGAAGAAGCCGACCGTCCAGCCCGTTGGAAGGTTGGTGCTGGCCCGCTGCTCCCACGTTGATCCGCCGTCTGTCGAGCGGAAGATGCCGCGTGTCTTGTGGTACACGTAGAATGTCGAGGGCTCGATGCGATCGGCGGCTAGCACCTTGCGGTTCAGGAAGAGCTGCCCGTGCGAGCCGCCCCGATACACGCCGTTGTCATCCAGTTCGTCTTCGGTCCCTGGGAGCACGATTCGTTCCCAGGTAGCTCCCTGATCGCGTGTGACGTGCAGGGCGCCGTTGAAGGTCGGGAGCCAAACCAGATTCGAGGTGTCTGTGGCCGAAACGGCGATATTGCCGTAGCGCAACTCTTCAGGATGGTCGCCGTCGTAGGAGGCGAAGCGAGTCCACGTTTTGCCGCCGTCGTTCGAGAAGCCTGAGTGGTAGGCCAGGCCATCGGCTTCACAGCAGCGGCGTTGATCGCCAATGGTCACCGCCACGAAGTCGGGGTCGGCCGGCGTGATGTCGAGATCCCACGCCGTGTTGAAGCGGGTGTTCG
>CALLGK010000309.1 GCA_938009905.1 uncultured Acidimicrobiales bacterium
CGTGGAACGTGCGTGCATGAAACCGGCTGTAGATGTTCTGGTGCACGCAAGTTCGGCCTGGGGGCCGGGTGACCGGGGACGTCCCTAGAGGCCGGCGGCGTCGAGGGCTTCTTCTACCGCGTCGAACATGCGAGCGGTGCAGCCGCCCATCTCGACCGGGGGAGAGATCTCCTCGACGATGCGGGTGGCAATCGATCGGAACTCATCAGCCGCTGGTCCCTCACCAAGGGCGGCCGGCGTGCCGGCATCGCCACCGAGTGAGACCGCTGGCTCGATGGGCACCGAACCAATGAGCGGCACCCCTGCCATCGCCGCGAGCTCGTCACCGCCGCCGGAGCCAAACAGCTCGTAGCGGGTGCCTTCCTCGTTGATGAACACCGACATGTTTTCGATCACGCCCGCCACGCGAACGTGTGACTTGCGGGCCATCGACACGGCTCGGGCTGCAACCTTCTGGGCGCCCGTTGCTGGCGTGGTCACCACGATCATCTCGGCTCTTGGCAGCATGCGAGCGAGGCCCATGGCTACGTCGCCAGTGCCGGGAGGCATATCGATGAGCACGTAGTCGAGGTCGTCAGCCCACGACACGTCTTCGAGGAAGTGCTGCACGGCCCGGTTCAGCATGAGGCCTCGCCAGAGCAGCGCCGACTCTTCGCCGTCGACCAGGAACCCCATCGAGATCACATCGATGCGACCCTTCCCGACAGGCAACGAATTGGGTGTCATCCGGTTCTTGTCGCCCTCGGAGACCGCCTCAATCCGGCCGTCGACGCCGAGCATCCGCGGCACCGAAAAGCCCCAGATGTCTGCGTCGATGAGTCCGACCGCATAACCAAGGTCAGCCAAGGCTGCGGCGACATTGACCGTGACAGACGACTTTCCGACACCGCCTTTGCCAGATGAAATCGCCAACACGCGGGCCGTCGCCGGAATCGCAGTAGGACCGGCGTTTTCTGCCGCGACCGCTCGAGCTCGGCTCATTGTGGCGGCCTTTTCGTCTTGCGACAGCTCCGTCCAATCGATCTTGAGTTTGGTGACGCCAGGCAGCGACTCGATGCGAGCTTTGGCGTCGTTGCGGATCTGCGCGCGCAGCGGGCAACCCATGGTGGTGAGGGCGATCGTGACGGTGACGAGGCCGTCGTCGTCGATAACGGCCTTTTTGGCCATACCAAGGTCGACGATGTCGCTGCCCAGTTCAGGGTCAATGACGCCTCGAAGGACAGCCATGATGTCGGCTGGTTCAGGTCGATCTGTCATCGAACACTCCGTGTGTGGGGGATGTGCCCAGTGTAGGGATGCCCTGGAATGCTCAGAAACCGCCCGATGTTGTACGATGTAAGAAGCACGGACATGCGCAGATCGGCGCATACATCCTGCTCACTTCTTCAGGAGGTCCCCTGTGATCACACTCACCGATACCGCTTCAGACAAGGTCAAGGAGCTTCTCGACCAGGAAGGCGACGAGTCGCTCGCCCTTCGGGTCGCTGTTCGCCCCGGCGGTTGCTCAGGCTTTAGCTACGAGATGTTCTTCGACGGCGAACGTACCGACGACGACGTCACCAAGACCTACGGCCCCGGCGTCAACGTCGTGGTTGACACCACGAGCGCCCAGCTGCTCACCGGTGCAACCCTCGACTACAAGGACGGCCTCCAGCAGGCAGGGTTCTCGATCGACAACCCCAACGCGCAGCGCACCTGCGGCTGCGGACAGTCGTTCTCGTAGCCACCTTGTTCTTCTGAACAAACCCAGTTCTACGTCGTTGGTCGCTCATCGAGCGGCCATCGTCGCGTCTAGAGGTAGTTGAAGCAGCCAGCCGTTTCGCCGTCGATGGCAAGGGCGGCCGCTTGTCGAAGGTCGGCGGCTTCTGCGTCGTCTCCCGGCCCGCCTCGTTTGTCGAGATAGTCAGCAAGCACAAGCTGATCACGGACAACCAGTGGCCTGAGTCGGCCAAGTTCGTCGCGTTCGAGCGCCACGCGGACTCGCTCGATGGCGCCCTCGAGATCACCGATGAGGTTCAAGATCCTGCCGTGGAAGAACGCTGCGTTGCCCATGGTGGTCACGGTGGCCATGTGGACGTAGCGCTCTTGATGCGCTGCCATGTGTTCGACGAGTTCTGTGCCGAGCTCGACCTCGCCCGCGAGCACCGCAGATTCGGCCGCGAGCGTCTGCGACATGATGACGGTGCCGCCAGATCCGATTTCGTCCCATCCGGCGGCGCGTAACTCGCGTAGCAACGTCCCGGCTGCTGCGGCGTCACCGGCGCATGCGTAGATGTAGGCCAGAAGGGCCCGCCACGTGTGGATGTTTGGTACTTGGGCCACGGTTGCTTCGGCCAGCGGTGTCAGTTCGTGGATCCGACCCTGCAGCCAGCGCAGATTGAACAGCTGAGCGCCGTAGTAGTACGTCGCGCTGATCGGCTCACACACCTGACCGTGAACAAACGCAGACTCGATGAGCGGCTCGGCCGCTGCGATGTCGCCAAGGCGCATCCATTCGTTGGCCAAGAACATCTGGCTGAACCACTGGTGTTGAGGCTGTTTGGCCTGCTCTGCGCGATCGGCGTAGTTCACGAGTGCGGCTCGTGAGCGTTGGCTCTGCCCTTCGACGTCGAAGATGCCGACGTAGGTCCAGCGGTGGCCCCACAGCTCGAGCTCGGTGTCGCGAGAGCGACGACCGATCTCGAGAATCTCTTGGCCTAGATCGATCCGAACCTCCGGCCCACCCGCGACGGTCCAACCAGATGCCAACAACGAGGCGCCGAGCACGCGTGGGTCATCGAGCCGCCTTGCCATCTCGATGGCTTGGTCGATCAACGATCGCGAGAGGTCAGAGTCTGACCAGTAGTGCCCGGGCCCCCAACTGGCGAGGAGCAGCGCTCGCTCAACGCTGTCTTCCGGATCGAGCATGCGATCGGCCTCGGCGCACAGGCCAAGGTGAATCTCGTCGACGGTTTGGATGTCGATTCGAGAGTACGCGTATCCGACAGCGGCTCTTGCCATCAGAGCTCCGTCGTTGAGCTCGCGTGCGATGTCGGCTGCGGCGAGATGGGTTGCATGGGCCTGTGCGGCCCAGCCGGCTTGGTTTTCGACATCGCCGCGACGTAGCAACACCTCGGCCCAGCGGTGCTTGTCTCCGCACGCAGAGGCGACACTCTCCGCTCGATCGAGCCACGAGACGGCGTCGTCGTAGCCGGCGGAACGGACGGCGTAATCGGCTGCTTCGATCGCAAGATCGATCACGTTCGGGTCAGGGGAAGCGATTGCCGCCTCAAGGGCGTGATGCACTCGTTCGGTGACGTATTCAGCAGAGCCGGGGCGGGCGAGCTCGGTCAAGGCAGCAGCAAGCCTGCCGTGCAGCGTGGCGCGGCGGGACGGCGTCAGTCCATCGATGAGCGCTTCTCGGACCAGCGCGTGGTTGAAGCGGTACCACGCCGTACGTTCCGGCACCGCGACGATGAGCCCTGCGGCCATGCCAACTTCGACGGAGGCCAGAAGGTCAGTGCCCGTGAGCTCGGCGGCTCGGCCCACGATTTGGATGGAGAACTCTTCACCGGCGAGGGCGGCGATCTGCAGGAAGTCAGTGGCCGTTGGTTCGATCGCGTCTACACGTCGCCGTATGGCAGTGGTGATCGAGTCTGGAATCGCTTCCGACGCCGACGAGGCTTCGCGAGCAAGTTCGAGAGCAAAGAGTGGGACACCATCGCTGCGATGCACGACCTCTTCGAGCACGGCTGCCTCTGAACCGTCAGGCGCCGTTCGTTCAACAAGGCGGAGGATGTCGGCATCACTCAGACGATCGAGCCGAATGTCGCTGACTCCCTCCGAGGCTTCAAAGGCCTCAAGGGCGCGCTGGATCGGGGCATCGAGAGGTGTTGGATTGCGGCGGCCCGCGAGCACCAGCAACGGTGACTTTGTCGCTCGGGGCGCAAGGTGGCGCAAGAGTTCGATTGTTGCTGCGTCAGCCCAATGCAGATCGTCGAGCACCACCACAATGCTGCGGTCGGCCGACGCCGCCAGGAGCACAGCGGTCACTGCTTCGTACACCGCGAACTGCGCCAGCGGCGCGCTCGTGGTCAGTGTCGAGTCGTCGGCTGCTCCGAGCTCCGGTAGGAGAGGTGCGAGTTGGGGACGGTGAGCCTCGGTGAGCGCAACCATCTTGTCGTGACCAACGGTGGCAGCGAGGTCTCGCAGGGCCTCGATCCAGGGCCAGAAGGGCGGGGCGCCGTCATCTTCCCAACCTCGGCCGTTGAGGACCACGGTTCCCAGCGCGCTCGCGTGTTCTGACGCTGCAGTGAGCAACGCGGTCTTGCCAATCCCCGCGGCGCCCGACACGACAAGCACGCCGCCGCCTTGCTCGATGATGGTCAGCCGCCGATCGATGTCGGCGAGCGCAGCGTCTCGCCCGACAAGGCCGAGGTCGGAGCGCCGGCCCAAACTTTGGCCGCGGCCATACGGCAGGTTGTCGTTGTCGACCTCGGGAGAGATCGAGGCGTCCTGGCGGAGGATGGCAGCCTCGGCCGCAACGAGTCGTGGCCCAGGCTCGATGCCGAGTTCGTCGGCAAGCACTCGGCGGGCAGATTGGAACGCAGCCAGCGCATCGGCCTGGCGCCCGCATCCGTAGAGCGCGAGCATGAGCCGCTCCCAGTACGGCTCATGAAACGGCTCGGCATCGATCAGCCTCTCGAGTTCGGGCACCATGTTTTTGTGATTGCCGGACGCGAGTTCGGCATCGATCCACTCGCCAACCACGGTGCGCATTTCTTCGGAAAGGCGACGCTGCTCCACCTGGGCGAACTCGTACTGGAGAAGATCGGCCAGTGGATCTCCTCGCCCCTGTTCGACCGCCTCGGCAAAGCGTGACGCGGCCAGCGCTGGAACACCGGTGAGCATCGCTCGTCGACCGTCTTCGGCCAGTGCTCGAAGCCGGTCGATGTCGAGTGCCCCAGGTGGCAGGCGTAGGGCGTAGCCCACCGCGTCTCGTTCAATGAGGTCAGAGCCACACGGAGACAGGCTCTTACGCAGGCGCGAGACGTAGGCCTGCAAGGTAGAGCGGGCTGAGGCCGGTGGATCGTCACCCCACACGGTGTCGATCAGCCGGTCGGCGGGGATGGTTCTATTGCCTTGCAGCGCCAGCGCAGCAAGCACGGCTCGCTGGCGAGGGCCCCCGATGTGGATGTCTTGGCCGTCGACCCGTACGGCTAGCGGTCCCAAAACATCGACGTGGAGCACCGAATGCGTGCTTGTTGACAGGCTGTCGCCCTCGTTGGGTGTCTCCACGGGCCCATGGTCCTCGGAACGCAAGCGGTCTGCAAGCCATCTGCAAGACCCATCGTCTTGGCTTGTTGCCAGCGGGCAAACAGCTCGCAAGCGGTATCGGGCGCCCACAAGGCGGCCGTTGAACTCGGAGGGTGAAATGAAGCTTGATGAACGCGTCCCATTGCGGACGCTGCGGAGCCTTGGCATCGTGCTGGCTGCTGTTGCCTTGGTCGCGGGAGCGTGCTCTGGCGGTGGCGACGACGATGAGGCAGGCGTGTTGATTGGCGAGGTGGTTGAGAGCGATGCGGCGGAGAGTTCAGAGAACAACGCCGGAGGGAGCGCATCGACAGGCTCAACACCAAGCGTGCTTGAGATCGGAACCAGCTACACGCTGACCGTCGAGCCAGAACAAGTTGTCAGCACGGTCACGCTGCCTGCCGGCTCGATCACGACGTTCTCGTTGGATGGTGCAGACTCGAACCTCGCAGATGTCCAGCTGACCTCCAGCGATTGGGCGATCAGCGTCTCAACCGCGAGCGAATCGTCGGAGGTCATCACGGCGAACGGCGAGCCCCTCGATCTCACACTGACGCTGGCCGGGAATCCTGGCGACCGAGCGACGCTGCTCATCACCAGTGAGCCACAACCCGACGCCAATGGCGAGGGTGATGCGCCGGCGATCATCACCGATGCGCCGTTGCTTGGCGAAGGGCAGAGCGGGGTGCTTGGCGGGTTCGATGACACCGACGTGTTTGCGATCGACGTGGCATCTGGCGACGTGCTGAGCGCAACGCTGTCGGCTGACGCAACAAACGCGTCGGGTGTCAACGTGGCGCTTTCCTACAACGGCGAATCGCGGGGTCGAGTGTCGGCTAACGCCGGTGGTGTCGAGGAACTCAACCTCGTGACCGCAACCGGTGAAGAGGGCACGTGGTATCTCACCGTGACGGGTCAGGGCCGCTACCAACTCGATGCCAACGTCGTGCCGCATCCCGATGGCGGCGGCGG
>CALLGK010000310.1 GCA_938009905.1 uncultured Acidimicrobiales bacterium
CTTCTCTGACGATCCGACGGACGCCGTCGACCCCAACACCATCACCGTTGATGGCGTGAACCTGCTCGAAGAGCGACTCACGGTGCGGGGCATGAAGGGTGACCGTGTCACCTACACAGACGTGGTCCGCTACCAGAACAATTGCGAGATCCCACTCGAGATCCAGCTGGTTGCCACTGCCGGCAGCGCAACCGGTGACTGGTTCGACCGCTCAGCGCGGGTGTATTTGTCGTCAACGCCTGTCGCCATCGGCGGCACCCCGACACTTGGCTTCCCGGGAACCGCGGGCAGCGGGTGGGACCTCACCCCAATCGTCGTCGAGGCCAATACCGGCGCCATCCTGCCCGGCAACAGCCAGACGGGAACCGTGTTGGTTGGCCCGGGCGAAGAAATCCGTGGCGCCATCACCGTGTCGGCCGGCGTGAACTCGTCGACCACGGGCATCGGCACTGTCAACTGGGTCGCCCAGGCGGTCAACCAGAACTAGTGAGTCTGCGGACTCAACGTCCTCCAAAACGCTGAGCGTTCAGCACAGTCGCACTGACTGAGCGCAACAGCCCCGATCTCATCGGGTAGGGAAACGTGGCCGGCACCCTCGGGTGTCGGCTTCGTCTTTTTCGCTCGTGTGAGCGGTGCTAGTCGTCGCCCTTACCGAGCACGAACAGCGCCGCGAGACCAGCGATGGCCTTGCCAAGTGGCATTGGCTCTGCCGGCTTGTGGCTGCCGGGCTCGCTGGCGCCGCCGCGGAGGGCAGCAACGGCCCCTGGGCTGGCGGCGAGTGCCTCTTCGTCGCCCGACTCGATGGCCTGTGCTTCTTCGAGTGCGGCGTTGACTTCGGCGCCGAGCAGAACCGCAATCGTGATGAGCTGCAGGAAGATGATGAGGGCAGCGATCGTGCCCAGGATTCCGTATGACGCCGGCATCGCTCCGGCGAACCGGAAGTAGAGGTTGAAGAGGAACACGAACAGCAGGAAGGCAATGGTGGCGACGATTGCACCAGGGTTCTTCCACGGCGTCTTACGGACCCGGTCTGGGGCGTAGCGATACAGCACCGTGAAGCCGAAGATCATCGCGGCGAAGGCTGCGACGGCTGAGGCGACGGTGACACCGATCTGGCCGGCCTGACCGAGGTCGAACACGCTGTTGGCGAGCACGGGCATGGCGCCCAGCAACACACCGAGAATGACCACGCCAACGATGGCGCCGGCGGTCATGAGGAAGGCCAGGCCTCGAACCTTCCAGCCCTTGCGGCCTTCGACGGCTTCGTAGGCAGCCGACACGGTCGCCATCAGCTTGGCGACGGCACCTGAGGCCGAAAACAGGGCCAGCAAGATACCGATCGTGAGACCGGTGATACCTGCTGCTCCCTTCGCTTCTTCAGCAGCGCTCGTCACTTGCGTCTTGAGGAGCTGAGCGGTGTTCTGATCCTCGAGGTTCTTCGTGAGATCGGTGATTTGGCTTGTGATCTGGTCGGCATCGGTGACCAAGGCGTAGATGGAGATCAGTGCGATGAGCGTTGGCACCAACGCCAGCAATCCGTAGAACGCGATGCCAGCAGCAATCACCACGGTGTTGTGCTTCTTGATGCGCTTCGGAACCACCTTGAGCGCGGCCATCGTGGTGGGTTTGGCGGGGGTAGTAATCGCAGCCATGTCGTCCTTTTGGCTTCTTCGGGTTGCTGGTTAGCTCTTTGCGTTTGGGTCGGCTTGCTTCGCCGGCTTCGGGTCGAAATCGACGATGTGCGCACCGGTGCGATCGCGCTTGGCACCGCGCTCATCTGGTTCGATCTTGATCGACTTCGGTTCGAACTTCCGCTGGGGGAAGTTGATGCGGTCGATAACCACCGCAATCAAACCGAGAAGGAGGCCGCCGGCACACAGGAGAAGAATCGTTTGCTGTGTCATGCCGTCACATCATGCCAGGCTCGCAGGCCTCATGGCTGCTCACTGAGCGCAGGGTTTGTCGTGACCCCCCAGTCTCAGGGATGTTTGTGACGGGCCATGCGAGGCGGTCTACGAAATGAGTGCGGCACCGACTTCGCCCCATGCCTCCATGGGAATGTCGCGTCCGTCTTCGAGGATCTGAACGCACACGTGGTTGGCGCCTGCGTCGTGGTGGGCCGTGACCCGTGCCAGCACGTCGTCGAGTGATCCCCAGGCCACGATGGCGTCGACCACTCGATCGTCTGCGTTGGTGATCTCGTCTTCAGTGAAGCCAAGACGCATGAGGTTGTTCGCGTAGTTAGGCAGGCCGAGGTAAACGGCCATGTGCTTGCGGGCGATCTCGCGTGCCGTTGTTGGATCTGACTCGAGCACGATCATCTGCTCGACGGCCAGCATCTTGTCTGGCCCGATGGCTTCTCGAGCGATCACGGTGTGTTCGACGGGCACGAAGTATGGATGGGCGCCGTCTGCCATCTCGGCTGAGAGAGCCAGCATTTTTGGGCCGAGCGCAGCAAGCACTCGGCTGGTTGGCTCTGCCGGCTCAACACCCCGGAACATCGATGCGTCCATGCGTTCGAGATAGGTGCGCATGGTCGAGAGTGGCTTGGAGTAGTCGTGCTTGCGGACCCACTCGGTGAGCGTGTGGTGGCTGACGCCGAGGCCCAGGAGGAAGCGTCCGTCGTAAGCCTCGTTGAGCGTGAGGTGCACGTTGTTGGTGGTCATGGCGTCGCGGGCCCAAATCGAGGCGATGCCAGTGGCCACCTTCATGTTGGTTGAGGCTTCGAGGATCGTGGCGGCGGCCACGAACGGATCGCGGGACACGGTCTCGGGAATCCACAGGCATGGCCAGCCCATCTCGTCGAGCTGAGCTGCAGCCTCACGCACCGCGCCGACGGGGTGGCCGTCGAGCACACCAGTCCAGATTCCAACGGTTCCGATGTCGATCATTGAGGTTCTCCTTGGCCCGGGTGCTGGCTTGGCACCCCTTGTTGGCCCAGAACGTAGACCTCAGGTTCTGTCGACAACAAGAACCAGCGACGGGGCAGCGTGATCGGCCCAGCGAGCCTTGTAGTCCATGTCCATGCCCAGGTCGTACACGGGGACGCCTTCGTCGCAGAGGGCTTGAATTTGATGCCACTGCAACAGGTGGCCAATTGAGAGGGGTGCCGCGTCTGTGACGTAGCTGAGTTGGAGGCCGCGGTAGATGTCACCTCGAACGCCACCAACGATGAAGCCGACGTCTATGCCGTCCATGCGAGCCACAAAGGTTCGCAGCCGATCCCGCTCGGCCAGACGCCGCAGCATCTGGTCGTAGAACATCATCATCGAGGGGCTCGTGATGCCGGTTTCTTGTTGGCCTTTCCAGCCCCGTTGCTCGATGTTGAGCAGGCGGCCAAATGTGGCGTTGTCGTAGGGGAGGGGCTCGATGGTGAGCCCGGCTTCGTCTGCTCTGCGGGTGGCGTTGCGGAGGTTGCGGCGGAACGTGCGGGGACGGCGGGCAAGCCAGGCGTCTGGCGAGTCGAGGTCTGCCAGTTGGCGAACGATGCCCTCGGCCACACCGACGTTGCCGAGTTCGAGTAGGGCCATGCCAACCTGTCGCAGCATGTGCCCGTCGCCGCCAAGGCCAGGCAGGGTAAGGCGATCCCAGTCGTCTCGTGTCTCAAGTTCGGCTGCGAGCTGACGACCGAGCGAAGCCGGGTCGGGGCCGATGAGTGGACAGCCGAAGCCCCAGAGCGGCTCGAGTCCGCTGATGACGCCTCGATGTTCGAGGTCGTCGTAGCGAGCGAGGAGT
>CALLGK010000311.1 GCA_938009905.1 uncultured Acidimicrobiales bacterium
TTCCAGCCCGATGACTATGCCCGTCCGATGATGCGGTCGACGGCGATCTCGATCACGACCCGGTCGTCACGTTCCTTCGGCTGGCGATAGCGCTCGGCATAGCGGCTGACACCCTCGCGCTGTGCCGCTGCGCTGGTGCCAAGCGTCGCCGTTCCGTAGAACGTGAGCCAACGCCCGCCATCCACTTGGCTGACAGCCACCCTGCCGCCCGGCGAAGCGGCGACGTTCTTGGCCTTGACCGAACTAGCCCACGTGATGACCCGGGCCATCGCTCGCTCCGGTTCGTAGGTGAACCCAACGGGGGTGACCTGGAGGTCGCCGCTGGGCGAGATTGTGGTGAGCGTTGCAAGGTGCCGTTCTGTGTAGAACGCACGCACATCGTCTGGTGGGTTTGTGGGATCGAATCGTTCAGCCATCTGATTCCTCGCCCAGGATTGTGACTCGTACGAGCGGGGCTGACTCGACGAGATGGTGCACCGACGTTTGGCCCCGATACCACGAGGCTGCGGCGGCTGAGAGCACGCGCTCACGCTCGGCTCGCTCGGTGACCGGCTCGGCCGCGGCCGACAGGTCTGCGCTGACCGACTCCTTCAGGTGAAACACAAACCTTGGCTCCGCCAGAAGGTTGGCCATCCAGTCTCTTGGTCCTGGTGTGCCGGCGATGAACAGCTCGCCTTCGATGTTGAGGAACCAGATCTCGACGCGCCGGGGCTCACCACTCGACCTGCCCGTTGTGGTGATGTCGATGGTGAGATCTGCCGCGAGGGCGTGTCGAACCTCGTCTGGCAGATTGTTGGGAATCGATGGCGTGGTCATGGGCGGCTCGTCAACGATTCGCCTAGGTCTTTGGCTTATCGACGGCGATGGTGGTTCGCAGCTTCTCGATCTCGGGCGACCGGTCGATCACCCCGCCAGCCACGTATTGATCGTGGTTGGTCTCGATGGTCTTCAGCACGTAGCGGTAGTTGACCATCATGCCGAGGCCGCGCTCCCAGCCGGACTGCCCGGGGTTCGCCCGCCAATTGAGCTGCTCGACGCGTGCACCGTTGCTGAGGTGAAAGTGAGCAACGGGGTCGAGCGCCCGGTCGGTTCCCTGCGGGCCAGACCGTCGCTGGTCTACCAAGTACTGGGCGGCCAGCCGGGTCAGGATCGGCTTCCATCGGTCGAGTTCTTCCTGAGGCGGGGGAGCGGTACGGCTCGCGAGGGCGACGAGTTGCGCTGGCGCACTCTCAGGAGCCGTTGGTGCGATGTACACGGCTTCGTCTGGATCGATCTGGATCGCCGTTGACTCACCCTTGCCGGTGGTGTTGACGTTGTCGAGCAGCCACTTGCGGAAGCCCGGGATGGGCGAGAGCGTGGCAAAGGTCTTGAGGTCGGGCAGCTCGTCGGTGAGTTCCTCGACAACGCGCTTGATCAGGAAGTCGCCGAGTGACACGCCTCGAAGACCGTTTTGGCAGTTGGAGATCGAGTAGAAGATGGCGGTGTCGACGTTGCTGCGATCGATCGGTTCGAGATCGTGGTCGAGCAGGTCGGTCAGCGAATCGGCGATGCCCCTCGTGAGCGCCACCTCAACGAAGATGAGCGGCTCACCGGGCATCATCGGATGCAGGTAGGCATAACAACGTCTGCGGGGCCCGAGCCGGCCCTTGAGGTCGTCCCACGACTCGATGGCGTGCACCGCCTCGTAGTCGATCAACTTCTCGAGCAACGCCGCTGGGGTTTCCCACGTGAGACGTCGGAGCTCGAGCAGCGCGATGTCGAACCAGCCGGCGAGCACGCTGCGCAGATCGTCGTCGAGCGCGGCCATGGCTCCATCGGACTTGCGGTGCACCAAGAGCTCTTCGCGTAGGTCAACCAGAAACTGCAGACCACCGTCGAGCCCAACGAAGCGTCGCAGCAGCCGTTCCCTGCGAGGTCGTAGTGCAATGGCGAGTTGACGCTCGGCTTCGTTCCGCTGGTCGCCATCGCGGGCTCGCAGCACGTTGTCGATCGCCTGGTCGACTTCGGCATCGTCGTGGTCGTAGTGATCGGCCAGTAGACGAAAGAAGTTCTTGCGGCCTTCCTCGTCGAGCTCGAGAAACGTGCCGCCAATCGCTGTGGCCCGTCGCCGCGCCGCAATCTCGCCACCGCGGTCGCTGATGCACTCGTCGATCATCCGACGCAGCCGCTTTAGATCACCATCGGGAAGCGATGGCGAAACGGGAAGCGGATCGGTGCCGTCAGTGGATCGCCACCGCCGCACCTGGGTCACCATGCGTTCGAGCCGTTGCGTCACCATGCAGCATCAGTCTGCCAGCCCCACACGCGCTGAAGGGACTCATCCCGCTCTTTTTCGGCCTCGTGGAATCTGGTTGTGGGTCGGGCTCAGGCCGACGCTGGGGTGCCCTTGTATGGCACGGGATCGCCAGGGCGAGGAATCATTGGGCGACTCCAGGCCAACATTTCAGCGAGATCGGCCACGATGGGACGCCACGCTTCTGGGTCCCATCCGTCTGCTCGCTGCACTGCCAGGTCGGGACGTACGGCCACGAGTGACGGCAGGCGCTCGATTTCAAGAGCAGAGATTGCCGTCTTGTCTGGATCAGCGAACGTGAGGAACCGGTCGGCCCAAGGACCGAGGAACTGACGGCATCCGTCGTCGTCGGTCGCACACAGCCACGCACACCGGATATCGGAGGGCGAGAAGTGGTCGAGAAGAGCTCCCGCGGTCTCCAAAATCCATGCACTTTCGTGCGTGTACGGGTCGAGAGCGACCATGAGCAACGGGTAGTTGGTCAGCCAATCTCGAACGGGATATCCCTCGCCCCGAATGGAGTCGAGGATCATGTCGCCGGGAGCTACAGCCACGGCGGGCGAGACTAGCGCACCTGGGGACGCGAGCGAACGTTCCGTGACCGGAAACCTTCGATAAGTTCGAACCGTGCATCCGATTGAACAGCTCAGGTACGTGGCCAGAGCGTCCGGCGCAGATGCCGGGCTACTCGTCCAGGAAGCTGCTTCGGCACTCGGAGTGTTCGCTCATGACCCGGCCGGGCTGGTCACCGGATGCCGCCGTCTCCTCACTCGTCAGCCGAGTGTTGGTCCTCTTTGGTGGATGAGCGCCCGCCTCGCGATGGCAACTGACCCCCGGCGAGAAGCACGGGCTGTGATCGACGAGATCGGCGACGATCGCACAGGAAGGCACGTTTCGGGAGAGATTCCCGACGATGCAACAATTCTTGTCGTTGGATGGCCCGCAATCACGATTTCGTCGCTGCCGCGGCGCGGTGATGTTGATGTGTTGGTGCTCGATGTCGAGGGTCAGGCCAACGCCGTGGTGCGCCGACTCGATCGGGCCGAGATGGACGCCGAGTCTGTCGATCCGGCTCATGTGGCTGGTGCGGTCGACGAGGCCGACCTCGTGATTGTTGAAGTCGGTGCGATGGGCGATGTGGCGGCGCTCGTCGACGTCGGCAACATGCCCGCAGTGGCGATTGCTCGATTGGCCAATAAGCCGGTGTGGTTTGTGGCCGGGGTGGGTCGTCACCTTCCCGAGCAGTACTTCACCGAGATTGTTGATCGGGTGACCGACCCAGATCTGCCTGCGTTCATCAGCCCATACGAAGTGGTGAGCCTGTCGCTGGCCGATCGCCTCGCGATGCCTGGCGGTCTGATCCTGCCGGCCGAGCTCGGCAAGAGCGTCACGCCGTTTGCTCCTGAGCTGCTAGCTCGGTTGCAGTAGGGAAGCTCAGCTAGATTCTGAAGGTCGTTGCCCGGGGACCGTGAGGACATCAATGACAACTGTTTCAAGCCCGTTCTATACCGATGAGCATCGTGCCTTTGCCGACGCCGTCCGACAGTTCACGGCCAAGGAGATCACGCCGTACGTCCACGAATGGGATGTTGCCGGTGAGGTGCCGCGCGAGCTCTACAAGAAGGCGGGTGCGCTCGGCATCTTCGGTGATGGATTCGATGCTGAATATGGCGGCCATGGACAGCGCGACCCGCTGCTGCGGCTCGTCATGTTTCAAGAACTCAGCAAGGCGGGGTCGGGCGGCGTCGTGGCCGCCCTGTTGTCGAACTACATCGGGCTTCCCCCGATTCAGCGTGCGGGGTCAGACGCCACAAAGGCCAAGTACCTCACGCCCTGTATGAGCGGCGAGCAAGTGTCTGCGCTTGCGATCACTGAGCCGTCTGGCGGCTCGGACGTTGCCAGAATCAAAACCACGGCTCGGCGCGACGGCGATCACTACATCGTCAACGGCTCAAAGACCTTCATCACCTCCGGCATGTATGCCCAGCAATTCACCACTGCGGTTCGCACCGGCGGTGAAGGTCCCGCCGGCCTGTCGATGATGGTGATCGATGCAGACGCCGATGGGGTCGAGCGAACGAGGCTCGACAAGATGGGCTGGCTCGCATCAGACACCGCAACACTCTACTTCGACGACGTGAAGGTGCCGGTCGAGAACCTCCTGGGCGAAGAGGGCTCCGGGTTCTCGATGATCGTCAACAACTTCAACGCTGAACGCATCGACCTCGCTGCGCAATCGAATGCGTTTGCTCGCGTTTGCTACGACGAGGCGCTCAACTGGGCCCGCGAGCGCGAGACGTTTGGCAAGCGCCTGGTCGATCATCAGGTGATTCGCCACAAGCTGGTCGAGATGGATCGCCAGATCAACGCGTGTCAGGCCTGGATCGAGTTGTTGGCGTGGCGTCTTGGCCAGGGAGATGACCCGGTCGCGGAGATTGCCGAAGCCAAGGTGAACGCCACGTTGACGTTCGAGTTCTGTGCCCGCGAGGCGGCCCAGATTCTCGGTGGGGCTTCGTACTTGCGGGGCGACACGGTCGAGCGGTTGTACCGAGAGGTGCGGGTGCAGGCCATCGGCGGTGGATCAGAAGAAATCATGCGTGACCTGGCCTCTCGCCAGATGGGTCTGTAGCCAGCTCGTACTCAGCACCTGAATGATGGACTCGCGTCGCATCGAGCACGACTCGATGGCAACCAAGCTGGGCACCTTTGGCGGTGTCTTCACGCCGAGCTTGCTGACGATCCTGGGCCTGGTTCTGTTCCTGCGTCTCGGGTTCGTCACCGGCAGCGTCGGCCTTGTGTCGATGATCGGCATCCTCGGGCTCGCAACCGCCGTATCGCTCCTGACGTCGCTGTCGCTCGCGGCCATTGCAACCAATCTGCGGGTAGGAGTGGGCGGCGTCTATTTCTTGATCTCGCGCACGCTTGGTCCTGCGTTCGGAGGAGCGATCGGCATCGTCCTCTACCTGGCTATGTCGGTATCCGTCGCGTTCTACACGATCGGTCTCGGCGAAGCGGTTGCCAGCGTGTTGGGCCGAGACGATCCAATCTTTCCACGGGTTGTTGCCGCCTTTGTCGTGATCGGGCTCCTTGGACTGGCGTGGCTCGGTGCCGACATCGCCACGAGGCTGCAGTACGTCGTGATGGTGTGCCTCGCGGTGTCGATCGTCGGATACTTCGCGGGCGTCGTACCAGATCTCGACATCGGGCTCGTTGGCGACAACCTGGGGCGGCCCAGCGGCGACGGAGCATTCTGGGCCAGCTTTGCGTTGTTCTTTCCCGCCATCACCGGCTTCACGCAAGGCGTCGCCATGTCTGGCGATCTTCGTGATCCGAGCCGCAGCATCACGGTTGGCACCTTCGCCGCCATCGTGCTGTCGACCATCGTCTACCTCGTGGTGATCATCAGCTTCGTGATGGTTGTGCCCCTCGGCGAGCTGCGAGACGACACGGCGATCATGCGTCGGCTCGCTATCACTCCAGCAGTCATCGATGTTGGCGTGATTGCGGCGACACTCTCGTCGGCCATCGCCTCGATTTTGGGTGCGCCACGAACGCTTCAGCGTCTGGCCGCAGATCGCCTCGTTCCTCAGCTGAGCTTCTTTGCCGTCGGCCACGGCGCTTCGTCGAACCCTCGGCGGGCGGCCACGCTGTCGGCTGTCATCGCCTGGGTCACGATTGCGGCGGGCGACCTCAACGTGGTTGCCCCAATCATCTCCATGTTCTTCCTGGCCAGCTACGGCCTCATCAACTACGCCACCTACTCAGAAGCCCGGGCTGCAAACACCTCGTTTCGGCCTCGGTTCCGCTGGTTCGATTGGCGCTTGTCGTTGCTCGGCACCTTCGCCTGTCTCGGTGCCATCTTGGCCATCGATCCGCTGGCCGGAGCCCTTGCTGGCGCCGCGGTGTTTGCGCTGTACCGCATGCTCGACTCGACCGCGCAAGAAGCCCGGTTTGTCGACAGCACAAAGGGCTTTCATCTGGCCCAGGTCCGCACCCACTTGTCTCGCATGGGCGATGTGCAAGCCGAGCGCGAGTGGCGTCCGTGTTCTGTCGTGTTCGCCTCTCGAGACCCGGAACGCCGAAGGCGGGCCATCGAAGTGGCGTCGTGGATCGAGGGCGGGGCTGGGTTCACGACGGTGGCTCGCATCGTTGCTGGTCGCGGTCCCGTCGCTCGCAAACGAGCCGAGCGCATCAATCTCGAACTACATCAAGAACTCGCGAACCTGCCCGGCACGGTCTATGGCCGGGTACTTGTTGCGTCCGACTTGACCAACGGGGTGTCGGCCATGCTCCAAGCCCACGGCATCGGGGCCGTGCGGCCCAACCTCGCCCTGTTCAGTTGGTATGACCCCAACGAGCCAAACCGCTCGAACGCCGGCGACTACGAGATGATGGTGCAAACCGCGGTGCGCTACGGCTGCAGCGTTGGCGTGCTCAGCGCCCCAGAAGAGCAAGGCGAGCCACAAACCGAGGCGCCGTCGGCAGATGCGAAGCGAGCGTCGAAGCAGCGCTACGCCACGATTGTCGTGTGGTGGACCGACGACCGCACCGGGCAGCTCCTCGCCCTCCTCGGCTGGCTCATGACCCGCTCTTCCAGCTGGTCTGGCGCGTCGATCTCTGTACATGTCGCAATGGGCCCGGCTCCCGATCATGCCCGCCGAGTCCGTCAGCTGCTCGAAGACGCCCGCATTCCTGCGACCGTTGTTGGGTCGGTCGAGGCCGACTCGTGCGTCGAGAAGGCAGGGGCAGCCGACTTCCTTCTTGCGCCACTTCGGCTCCGCAAAGGCGAAGCCCTCGGGCCGGGCGACATCCCGATTGATCAGCTCGTCGGCTCGCTCGGTCGGGTCATGTTTGTGCAGGCCGCCGTCGAAGTTGGGCTCGACGTGCAGCCAGACGACAACGGGCTTGCCGAGCTGGCCGAGGCTCGTGAGCGGGCTGAGGCCGCCACCCGTCGCGCCGCCGACCTGGACGAGGCAGCCAGTTCGTTGATGGTTCGTGCCGAGATGTTGCGGCTCGACTACGAGGCGACGGGGCGTGAACCAGACGATGCTCTCGACGACGCGATCACCCGATCAAAGAACGCTCACCGTCAATACCTCGATGCTCGAGCGAGAGCAGACGAAGCGTGGCGACTTGTCAACGAGATCGATCCAACGGCGGCTGCGGAATCGGTTGACCCCAACCTCTGGTTGGAAGCCGAGACCGGTTCGAAGCAGCACTTCCCTCAGAAGTAATCGCCAGGAAGCGCTTACAGGCGCTTGCCCATCGAGATGGCGTCGTCGACGGTGTAACCGAGCGCCTTGTAGTAGTCGATAACACCAACGTTTGAGGTGCGAATCTGCAGGTTGACCTTTGGGCACCCGAGCTCTCGAAGGATCTCCTCGGCTCGCTCCATCAGGGCCACGCCGATCCCGTTTCCCTGGTAGGCCGGGTCGGCGGCCAACAGGTTGACCCACCCTCGTCGACCCTCGTACCCAACCATCACGGAACCAACAATGCTGTGGTTCCTGGCTCGATCGACCGCGACGAGGAGATGCTCAGGATCGTGGGCGAGCTTGCGATCAATGTCGTCGTTGGGGTCGTTCGGCGGGCGATCGAGTCCGCACACGTGCCACAGCCCGATCAGAGCCTCTCGGTCGTCAGCCTCGAACGGGCGAATCGCCAACTTCACCGGCTCAGCTTGCGTAGGCGTCGAACATTTCGGCGAACGCCTTGACCTGTCCACCAGAGGCCGAGGACGGCACGAGGATGGGTGAAGTGACGCCAGCGTC
This sequence comes from uncultured Acidimicrobiales bacterium, assembly GCA_938009905.1. Classification (GTDB taxonomy): domain Bacteria; phylum Actinomycetota; class Acidimicrobiia; order Acidimicrobiales; family SZUA-35; genus CALEWY01. The sequence goes on from CALLGK010000311.1 coordinate 8,065, forward strand.
GAACCACGCTTCTACGCCTTCACGAACCCGGCCGACGGGGCCCGAGAGGGTGCAGTCATCGAGCCAGGTATCGCTCATGGCTGCCATGACGCCGTCTTTGTCGCCAGCTTCAAGGGCAGTCGCGACGCCCGCCATCTCTTCCTCGTAGCCGGCGTCGATCCAGTAGTTGCGGTAGTTGGGGAGCGCAACGTAACCCTGAAGCGTCTTGCGGTTGCGGGCTCGGGCCGCGTCGATGTCGTCATCGATCACGGTTGGGATCATGTTGCCGATCCAGAAGCCGTCTGCGATGCGATCGTCTGGGATGAGGCCGATCGAATGAGCCATGCGACTGCGGGAGGCGTTGGCCCACACGGCGCCGTCGCCAACCTCAACAGAGAGGCCAACCATCTTGTCGCGTAGCGTGGCAAGAACGACGGGCGGCAGGCCACCCATGTGCTCTGCCACCTTGCCCATCGTCCCGACATACTCGCGCATGTCAGACAGCGGCTTACCGGTCTCGACACCGAGGCGCTTGATGACGGGGCCGTGGGTGACGCCAACACCAAGCCGAAAGCGGCCCTCGGCCACCTCGTGCAGGTAGCTGGCAGAGGTTGCCAGTGCTGAGGGGTGCTGCAGGTAGATCGGTTGGATGGATGTGCCGAATTCGATGGTGGAGGTGGCGTGGGCGATGGAGAGACACAGCCCCATGGCATCACCGAAGCTCGGGCAGTAGATGCCGGTGAACCCTCGCTGTTCAATCTCTGCCGCAAGCTCAACTGTCGAAGCGCGACGTCCCGGAACTTCGGCGAGGGACAGGGCTGGCATGCGGTCGGTCATGGCGAGACATTAGTGAGCCATGACCGTGTGGCAAAGCTCAGACTCCTGCATCTGAACTGCGGCAGTTTTGGTTGGGTCGTCGCAGCTTGGGTCGCGGGTGACGGCCGTGGCCCAGCAGCCTCGATGCGCATTGTGCACATGCACGTGATCTGTCTCGTCGTTGTCGAGGAAGCGAGCGAGTGTGTCTTCGAGGTCTGCTCCGTCGATCACGGCGGCATCGATCATGATTTCGTCTTCGTTGAACGCCCGTACCGAGAGCAGGCGGCGGGTGAGCTGTTCTGGCATGACGTCTGTGATCGGAGCGCCACAGTCGTGTCGGTGAATGAAGATCGGACTCGCAGATCGATAGGGCGAGTTGGTGCTGAAGGGGTCGTGCGACACCAGGAGAAGCTCGTCGCCGACGTCTGCGTCGCGGAGACACTGCCGGCAGGGGAAGCCGGGATGGGTGTCAGCGACGTAGGCCGTGCCACCTTCCTGTCGGAGTTCTGCTGCGCTGTTGGTGTCGAGGGGCGTGAGTTGGAATGTGCGTGTCATGCCTCAATTGTCGGCACGCAATGCCGGATTGTCTGGCGGGATTCAGACAGCTGTCTTAGCGTCCGAAAACCGCTAGATCATGACTGAAGTGAGCCGCGGCAGGGGAGAGGGAGCGAAGCCGGTCAAGCGATGCCTGACCGACTTCGAGCCAGCTCTCGTCGTGCATGTCGGTGATGGCAGGAGGGCCGCCCTCAAACTCAGCGCAGCTGAAGCAGGTCTGGCCGACGATCAACTCGAGACCGTCCGGCGTGTCGACGCACACCGACTGGTGACCGGGCGTGTGCCCCGGAGTGTGCAATAGGCGCACCTCTGGGGCGATCAGTTCGCCATCGACGGTTCGCCGTCGTCGGTCTGGTGGGATCTCGGCCCATTCCGGCACGGTGTAGAACTCGGCTGTTGCGGCCTCGACCTCTTCGTCTGTGACCCAGACGGGCGCCGAGCCGAGCAGGTAGTTCTGGCCGCAGTGGTCGAAGTGTAAATGCGTGTTGACGATGGCGAGTACGTGCCGCTCGTCGATCCCTTCGCCATTCAGCACATCAACGATGGAACGGACCTGCGGGGCGTACAACTCGTCGATGAAGGGATGCCCGGCTCTGGGCCCGGTGTCGACAACCACGGTTCCGTCGTGTGTCGTCACGGCGAAGCAGAAGATCGGGCATGTGCCATCGGCCGCCCGGGGGTGAGATTCGGGCAGCTCGACGTGCCCCATGTCGAGCCGGTGAACCGTTGCCATAGACGCAGACCTTAGGGCGGCCGCTCAGCCTGGCGGGAGCGAAGGGTGAGCTCTGTCTGCCACGGCGCGACCACCGAGTGGAAATCTGATGGCCGGGCGGCGTGCTGACGCCTAGCGTGCCCGGATGACCCCAACCGGGCTCGCCGTCGAACGCGAGCTGCCCTCGATTTCCCACCTCCAGGGCTCGCTCATCATTCTCGCGACGGGCATCGGCTTTAGCTTCGGTGGTCTTGCCTTTCGATCGGTCGACATCGGCTCGTGGGAGTACCTGTTCTTCCGGGGCCTCGGCATGGGTGTTGTGGCCGTCGTTGTGCTCGCCATCCGGTACCGCGGTCGAGCCAGTGATCTGTTCGAACGGGTCGGTCCAACGCACATTGCGGCGGGTTTGATGCTCGGAGCGATGAACGTTCTCTTCATCGTGTCGCTGACGTTTGCGTCTGTGGCGTTCGTCTTGCTTCTGCAAACACTGGCACCAGTAACCGCCTCGTACTTCAGTTGGCTTGTTCTGCGAGAACGCCCAACCCTCACGGTGGTAATCGCAACGATCGTGGCCCTCATCGGCGTCACCGTGATGGTTGGCGGCACGATCACAAACGACCTGTCGCTGTACGGGTTGCTGGCGACTCTGATTCCCGTTGGCTTCGGTCTCTACACCACGCTGATCCGGTCGGCAGAACGCATCGATGCAATGGTGCCGCTTGTTGTCGCCGGGCTCGCGCTCGTTGTCGTCGGCGTTGTTGCGGTGATCGTTCGTGGCGGATTCGACGCCACGCCGCGCGACGCCGCCATAGGCCTCTTCGCCGGGAGCGTGTTGCTCGCCGCGCCTCTGGCTGCGTTCAACATGGCCCAACGAGTGGTGCCCGCTTCTGAGTCGTCGTTGCTCATCATGAGCGAAGTCGTGCTCGCCCCGATCTGGGTGTGGCTGTTCGTTGATGAGCAGGCAACGGCAACCACGGTGATCGGTGGAGCCATCGTGATGGCAGCAATGGTGTTCCTGACGCTTCGGCGGGTTCCGAAGCGTGGCCGGCGGCCGATCACCAGCAGAGGCTGACATCGATATCGGCGCGGCATGTTGGGTCGTACTGCGGGCTCGGTGCGCTCGCCTGCCATGAATGCTCAGGACTAAGGTCCGACTCATGGGAGACATGGTCGAATTCGCAAGCAATGGTGGAACCGCAAGTGGCTATCTCGCCACGCCTGAAGGCGGGTCGGGTCCTGGCCTGGTGGTCATCCAAGAGTGGTGGGGGCTCAACGACCACATCAAGGATGTGACTGATCGGTTTGCCGCCGCCGGGTACGTCGCGCTGGCGCCTGATCTGTATCACGGCAAGGTCACAGAAGAGCCAGATGAGGCCGGAAAAGAGATGATGGCGCTCAACCTTGGCCAGGCGGCGAAAGACCTGTCGGGAGCCGTTGAGCTTGTCAGGGAGAAGTCGGGAGCAGACAAGATCGGCGTCACCGGGTTCTGCATGGGCGGCGGCCTCACACTCACCCTCGCGGCACAGCGGCCGGACGCAGTTGCCGTTGCCGTGCCGTGGTACGGCGTGATCCCGTGGGAGAACGCTCAGCCAGACTGGTCGGCCGTCGAAGGCACGATTGTGGCCCACATCGCCGAGAACGACGGGTTCTTTGGTCCCGAGGCGGCAGCCGAGCTCGACTCGACCCTGCAGGGTCTCGGCAAGGACGCCACGTTCCACATCTACGAAGGGGGCGAGCACGCCTTCTTCAATGACACCCGACCAGACGTCTACAGCGCCGACCACTCCGCAACCGCGTGGCAACGAACGCTCGACGCGCTCAGCGCCCTCTCTGCGTAACCAAAAATTCCGAACTGGAGGCCGTAGAGCACCAAAACGTGCTCTACGGCCTCCAGAACGGGGAGAAGACGTGAAGTTTGTGGGCCGTTCGTCGGCCGTGTTGCCAACTGGCAGTGCTGCTAGCTGGCTTCTTTGGCTTCGTTGACGAGGGTGCGGGCGATCACCTTGAGGCACAGCGTCTCGTCTGCTCCCTCGAAGATGCTCAGCACGCGTGCGTCGACGAAGTAGCGGCTCACCGGGTACTCCTCGGCGTAGCCCATGCCACCGTGAATCTGTAGCGCCTCGCGCGTGACCCACTCGGCCGCCTTGCACACGTAGGCCTTGATGAGCGTCGCTTCCATCTTGCCTTCGCCCTTGGCCATCATCGTGCCGACCGAGTACGAGAACTGGCGCGACGCCTGAATGATGGCGGCCATGCGGGTGAGCTTGGCCTGCGTGAGCTGATACTCCGAGATTGGGGCTCCGAACACCACGCGGTTCTCGGCGTATTCGCGAGCGGCCTCATAGGCGGCCTGCATGACGCCAACGGCGCGTGCTGCGGTCTGGAGACGACCGTTCTCAAAGCCGGCCATCTGGTAGTAGAAGCCGCGGCCTTGGCCGTCTTCGAGCCCGATCAGGTTCTCGGCTGGCACAAAGAAGTTCTCGAAGGCGATCTCGTAGGAGTGCATGCCTCGATACCCGATGGTGTCGATCGGCCGAGCTTCGAGCTTGCCGGTGGTGCCGCCCGGGTGCGGTTCCTGCTCCTCGGTAAACCCGTGTCCGTCGCCTCGCTGCTTGGGGACGATCAAGATCGACAGGCCCCTGTGGCCCAGTGAGCGGTCGGCCTCGGTGCGACAGAGCGTCATGAGCACGTCGGCGCGAGCGGCAAATGTGCACCAGGTCTTCACGCCGTTGATGAGCCAGCCTGAGCCGTCGTCTGTCTTCGTTGCAGTCACCTTCACGCCAGCGACGTCTGAGCCGAAGTCCGGCTCGGTCACGGCGACGGCGTTCATGATCTCGCCCATGGCGAGCTTGGGCAGCCAGGTTTGCTTCTGTTCTTCTGTGCCACCTGCTTCAAGCGCTCGAGCAAGTATCTCTGGCCGGGTGATGAGCGAGCCACCAGCACCGAGCGAGCCGCGGCTCAGTTCCTCGGTGGCAATGACCATGCCGTAGTAGTCAGATTCGCCGCCGGTGGCGAAGCCGCCGTATTCCTCGGGAATCGACAAGCCAAACACGCCCATCTCGGCGAGGCCTTGGATGAGGTCTTCTGGGATGTCGTCGTTCTCGCGGTGAATGTGCTCGGCCACAGGAGCGATCTGCTCATCAGCAAACCGACGGAAGGTGTCTTGTACGAGCTCAAACTCGTCGTCGAGGTGACGTGGACCCTCCGAACCCGAGAGGTCAGCGAGCAACGCCGGGTCGCGCCATGTCGACACAAACTCGCGGCAGCTGTCGAGTGCATCGTGAGCGCAGGCCCATTGGCTTTCGCGACCCCACACCTTCGAGGCGAGGTCGGCGATGGCGTCCGCGATGAACACGCAGGTGAGTTGGCCTTCGGTCTCGCCCTTGTTGCCGTAGTCGATCATCGAGCGAGCGGTCTCGATCGCCGCCGCACCATGAGCGATGTCGTAGGCCAGCACCTGATCGGCGTCGACTGAGCTCGTCTCGGCCAGATGGCGTACGGCCCCGCGGATGACTCCGTCGGCAGTTTCGATACAGCTCGCGGCAAGTTGAAGATCAGGCGTCGTCATGGCTGACGAGAGTAGGGGATTGACCCCACCCCCTCGCCAACCCGTGTGACCAATTACCAGCGGGTAACTCGCGAGATGGTGGTCGACACACGGGGCGAACAGGCCGCTGCGCTGGGCTTCAACGACCGCCCAAGCGATGCGCTAGGCCGTCAGCTTCTTGACTTCGCGAACGATCTCATCGATAGAGGGACGGTCGTCTGGCCCAGCGCCGGCATAGCGCCAGGCGATCGTGCCGTCGGCCGCCACCAGCACGTTGCCACCCAACTGCAGGGTGTCTTCTTCGCTCTTTGTCATTCGAGCCCCGCCTCGAAGCAGCGTGGCGTAACGCTTGATCACCCGCCAGCCATACACCCGCCACACGCTGCCTCGCTCGTAGCCAACGCCGTGGTAGAGCGCGAGCTCTTGGTCGGACACCACGGTGAACGGATCGGCAAAGCGCCGGCGGTAGCCAGCCAAATTGCGGGGCTTCGTGAAGGTCACGACCACAACATCCACCGCCGTTCCGTCTTCGGTGTGAAGTTCATCTCGTCGATCGCGCACGGCGCCGACATGGGCCTGACACGGCAGTCAGGCCAGGTGACGGTGGAAGATCATCAGCAACGGGCGGCCGCGATGGTCTGTTGGTTGCCAAGACGCTCCGTCATGCCGGACAAGGGTCTCGACTGGTAGTTCATCACCAACCCTGACCACTGGCGTTTCCCTGCTTTCGTCGCACCAACACGTGAAGCGCAGACACTAGTATTCGCCTGCCCGCAACCGGCGCGGCACTGGCATCGGAGCAGTTCATGGAGCGGAAGTCGGAGCTGTACTACGAGGAGATCGGCGACGACTTCGATCGGTTCATGTCCGACTACGACGTCGAACGCCGAGCGGCGCTCATCGGAGATCTCTTTGACGAGGCGTATGGCACGGCCAAGCCGGTTGGCAGGACCCTTGAAATCGGCTGCGGCACTGGCGCCATCACTGCCACGTACCGGCATCGCGTTGACGCCCTGTTGGTCACCGACATCTCAGCGAGACTTGCTGCCCAAGTCGGCGAAGCACACCATGCAGAGTCCCAGGCTGAAGACGCCACTGATCTGAGTTTCGAGCCCGAGACTTTTGAGGTCGTGGTGTCGTCTGAGTGCATTGAACACTGCCCCGATCCCGTTCGAGCTGTTGACGAGATGGTGCGCGTGCTTGAGCCGGGCGGGGTGCTGATCCTGACCACGCCGAATCGTCTGTGGTTGCCAGTCGTGGTTGCCGCCCAACGTCTCAAGTTGCGGCCCTTCCAAGGCAACGAAGTGTTCCTCGGCTACCGACAGCTTGCGAAGGCCGTCGAGGCAGCCGGAGCAGACGTCATCCACCAGACCGGGTGCCATCTGCTGCCGTGGCAAGTGCCAGGCATCAAGCCACTGCTGCGCAAGATCGATCGCCACGGTGACCGGCTTGGTCCGGTCATGATCAACCAAGCGGTTTTCGCACGTAAGCACGCCGCCTGAAAGTGATCGCGACGTGAAAGGGAAGCCAGTCAAACCCTTGATGGGTCTTGGCCAGGCAAGCGACAGATTGTTGCTCGCAGCGATGGCGGCCTTTGTCGCCTGGTCTGCCGGTCTCCGGGTGATCACGGCCGACCACTTTCAGTACTTGCTCCCCGTGCGACGGCAGGCCGATCCTGACTTTGCAAGGGGGGATTGGTTTGTCGATGAGACGACGCCGTTCCACTACACGTTCCAGGGTCTACTTGGCTTGGCGGAGCAGGTCGGCGTTACGACGGGCGCCCTCGTCGTTCTTCATCTGCTGATCCTTGCACTGTTGTTCGCCGCAGTGCGTCGTCTGTGCGAGACGCTTGGCGGCGGTTTGCCCGCGGCGGTCTTGGCGGTCGTGGTCATTCGCTTTGGCGTTCAGTTCACGTGGGGTTCTGTAAACCTGCTTGGCACGACTGCTCTGCCTCACTACGCAGGGCTTGCCTGTGCCCTCTTCACGATCAGCGAGTTGATTGCGGGCCGAGCCCAAACAGCCATCGGACTTGCGGTCCTCACCGCGTACGTCCACGTGAGCGTCGGCGCGTGGCTGATCTTGGTTCTTGGAATTGTCGTGTTGGTTGACGCGCTCCAACGTCGTCAGTTCGTCAGCACGGCACGTCAGCTCGCCCCGGCGATCGTCGTCGCTGCGGTGGCCTTGGTGCCGCTGGCGTTGCTCGTGTCGAGCGGATTCACGGGTGGTGACGTCGATGGTTCGGTCTTCGAGATCCTGTTTCGATTGAGAGCCCCGCATCACTACGACTTTGGTGAGTTCGGTTGGGAGAACCACCGAGATATGGCCGTCGTGGCAAGCGTGGCGTTGCTCGCTGAACATCGCCTGTCACCTCCTCACCGAGGCATCAGAACCGTTGTCGGCTCGATTCTCCTTGTCGGGCTCCTGGGCTGGTTCTTCCTCGATGTCGTGTACTGGCCGCTTCCCGTGCGGCTCTTTCCCTATCGGATCGCGCCAATCATTACCGGCCTTGCCGCCGTGGCCGCGGCGTCGCTCGCGTGCCGCTCCACCTCCAGCCGAGTCGACCGAGTGTGGGGGATCGTTGGCGTAGCCGCCCTCCTTGTCGCCGAATCCGGGCTTTGGATTCCCCGAGCAATTCGTTCCTTTGCCACCCCGGTCACCGTTGGCGCGTCAGCGCTCGGACTCGTGGGAGCCGTGCTCGTGCATCGGATGCTGAGTCACCAGACTGCCCGCCAGCTCTTCGGAAGGGCTGCCGCTGTCGGGCTCGGTGCGCTGGCCATTTTGATGACGTTTGCCCCGAGCTCGTCTCAGCCAAGACTCGGCTGGCTCGTCGGTGCCCTTGTCGGACTCAGCGTGGCAATCGTCGGCCTCGAACTCGTGGAGTCCGGTCGTGCCCCTCGAAGCCCTGAATCGTCCCGCGTGTCGCTCGCTCCACTGCTTCCAGTCGCCGTACTGCCGCTTGTTCTCGTGGCCACCTTTGTGACGCCGCCGGTGCACACGGATCGCTGGCTCACCGACGATCAGCAGGCGCTGGCAGATGTGATCTCGACCAACGTGCCGGTTGGGGGAGCACTCCTCGTGCCACCGAATCAGGCCTATGTCCGCATGGCTACCAGCCGGGCGATCGTCGTCGACTTCAAGGTGTTTCCTCTTGCCGGAGCCGAGATGCGCGAGTGGCGAAGTCGGCTCGCCGACCTGCGTGGTAGTGAGATCCCACTCGACGGGCTTGGAGGCTGGGACCTGCGAGCGTCACTCATGAGGGACTACTCGGCGAGACCACTCGCAGACCTCGTTGAGACCGCAGAACGCTACGACGCAGATTTCGTTGTCGTCGGAGCAGCATCGGTTGCGGCGAGCGAGATTTCTGACTCATCCCAGCGTCACTGGGAAGCCGGTGGTTTCATTCTGGTGGAGGCCACGAAGTGATTGGGCAGCAAGCATGAGAACCCGGCAGTGAGCGCATCGCAAGACATCGAAGAGCACGTCGATCTTGTGACGGTCGTTGTCCCTGTTCATAACGAGGAGGCAACGATCGTCTCGCTCCTCGAGGAGATCGAGGCTGTCGTCCGTCGTTCGGGTGGCGACGTCCGGATCGTCGTGGTCGACGATGGGTCCACCGATGCAACGGCGTCTCTGGTCCGTTCGTCCGACTCGTCAGTCGTTCGGCTTGTTCGGCTCAGCCGCAACTTCGGGCATCAGGCGGCGCTCCTTGCTGGTCTGCGCACGGCAGAAGGTGATGCCGTCATCTGCATGGACGGTGATGGTCAGCATCCACCTGAGGTCATCGCTGCCTTGCTGGAGGCGTGGCGAGGTGGCGCAGACGTCGTGAACACCCGTCGTCGAGATACCCGTCAGACCGGCTTCGCCAAGCGAGCGACCGCTTCGTTGTTCTACCGGGCGTTCCGTTCGCTCAGTGGGCTGGAACTCGAGAACGGCATGGCCGACTTTCGCTTGCTCAGTCGACAGGCGCTCGACGCAGCCTTGCAGACGGTTGGGTCGCGTCCATTCCTCCGGGGCTCGGCGATTTGGATCGGGTTTGATCAAGAAGTCGTCGACTACGAGGTCGGCGACCGCCGAGGCGGGCAGTCTTCCTATTCGTTGCGAGCCATGTTGCGTCTCGGGCGAGACGGCATCGTCGGTTTCTCGGTCCGGCCGCTGTTGCTGATTTCCTCAGCCGGCCTGCTCGCATCGTTGGCTGCGTTTGCTATCGCGCTCTACGCGATCGTCGTTGGTCTTGTGAGTGATGACGCAGTTCCTGGCTGGGCTTCCACCATCGGATTTCTTGCGATCCTGCAGGGTCTGACGTTTGCGCTTCTCGGCATCTTCGGGGCGTACCTCGGAGCCGTGTTTGCCGAGGTTGTCGACCGGCCGGCCTACATCGTGAGAGACGAGGAGCAGGCGGGTCACCCGCCGCAGCAGGCGAGCGATGACCCAAGCGGAACCGATCGGGACCCATGACCGAGCGTGCTTTCTCTGTCGGCTCAGCGCTTCGACGGAGAGCTCCTCGGTACGTGATGGTGTCGATCGTCAACGTACCGCTCGTCCAGCTGTGCATTCTCCTGCTGCAAGTTGTTGTCGGACTCGAGGGGTGGCTGGCGGCTGCAGTGGCCATCACGGTGCTGACAGGCCCGGCATACATGATGACAAGGGCTTGGGTTTGGCCAGAAGCCGAGCGCGCCCACCGAACGCTCGTTGCCCTTTTCTGGGCTGTCTCGATTCTTGGCCTGTTGGGTTCGAGCATCGTGACGTACGTGCTCGCCACACAGATCGATGCTGTTTGGGTAGCGAATCTTGCGACCCTTGGCGTCTACGGAGTCCTGTTCGTAGCCCGCTTTCTTCTCTTCGATCGGCTGCTTGGTGACTCGTGAGCGGGGGCGATCACAACCCCATGGCCAAGGCCTCGCGCATCGACCCTGAACCTGTGGTGCGCTGGTTCACGGATGCTGGCCGCGATCTACCATGGCGACGGTCCCGCGACCCGTGGCTCATCCTCGTGTCCGAGCTCATGCTGCAGCAGACCCAGGTGGCTCGAGTTGCCGAGCGGCTCCCTCGCTTCCTCACGAGATTCCCGACCGTCACAGCGTGCGCTGATGCGCCATCCGGTGACGTCATCGACGAATGGAAGGGGCTCGGCTACAACCGTCGTGCCGTCAACCTGCACCGGAGCGCAACGATTATTCGTGACGAACACGGTGGCGCGATCCCAAACGAGCTCCCCGCGCTGCTGGCGCTCCCCGGCATTGGTCCCTACACCGCTCGTGCTGTCTTGGCGTTCGCCTACGAGCTCGACGTTGCGGTCGTCGACACCAACATTGCGCGCGTCCTCGCACGCTCGGGAGGTGAGCCGCTCACGGCTCGGGCCGCGCAACAACGGGCCGACGACCTGGTGCCCGAGGGCAGAGGATGGATCTGGAACCAGGCCATCATGGAAGTCGGCGCGCTATGTTGCCGTCCCAAACCCCTGTGTGACGACTGTCCCGTTGCGCTGAGGTGTCTGTGGCAACAAAACGGCCGCCCAGATCCCGACCCGGCGGTCGGCTCGGCCGGCGTGTCAACCAAGCAATCGCGCTTCGAAGGGTCTGACCGGCAGGGGAGAGGTCGCCTCGTTGATGCGCTCCGAGCTGGCGTGGTTGCCGATGACCAATTGGAGATCGTGATGGGGTGGCCCCACGACAGACCTCGGGCCGAACGGGTTGCGATGTCGCTGCTCGAAGACGGGCTCGCCGAGTTGACGGCTCATGGAAGCTGGAGCTTGCCGACCTGACCAGACCTGTCGATCGCCGCACCCTCTACCGTGCACGGTCTGCGTTCTTCAACCCCCCTCTCTGCCCACGAGCTGGCCTCAGCCGCCGTTCTCGCCGACCTTTCCGTCCTCGTTGTGGTGATGGCCAGGCTCACCCCGTTTGCCAGCCTCACATCGGTTCTCGGCGCGGTGCCGTATGCGATCCTCGCCCGCAACCACCGCGGCCGGGTGGTGCTCGTTGCGTTCTGGGTGGGGCTGATCCTCACGTTCCTGCTGGCCGGGTTTGGCTCGGCCACCCAGGTGGTTGTGATGGCACTGTTTGGCTTTGTGGCGGGCCGGGCGAGTCGAGACCGACGAAGTCGCACCTGGAGCGTCGGCATGTCGGTTGCGCTTGGGTGGTCGGTTGTCGCGGGGCTCACGCTCGGCTTTCTGTCGGTCTTTGGTGCCTTTCGACGGCTGACGTTCGAGAGCACGCTCGTGCAGCTCGACGGGGCGTCGGTTGCGCTCAGCCGAATTGGTCTTGGTCGACTTGGTGACCTGATGACCCGTGGTGGCGCATGGGCGTTTGATCACTGGGTGATCGGTGTGCCGCTCTTCCAGCTGGGAATCTCGATCTTGCTTGCGCTCTTTCTGCGCCACATCGCCGCGCCAACCCTTGCCTTGGTCGGTCGATCCAGTCCGAGCCAACGACCAACTCCAGTGGTGCCCCAAGCTGCCCTCGAGCAGCTGACTGCCCCTGGCCTCACCGTCGTGGTTGGCCCAAACGGCTCTGGTAAGACGGCGTTGCTTGATGCCCTCGCCCACACGACTGACCGTGGCGGACTCGGCGAGCGAGGAGGCGTTGCCGTCATCGGGCAGCGGCCAGAGACTCAGATCGTTGGCGCTCGAGTCCGTGACGATCTGGCATGGGGGCTCCACCCCGCACCGTCGGCACAGGCGATGGCCGACGTGCTCACCCACGTTGGGCTCGAGGGGTTCGAAGAAGCCGAAACGACGACGCTTTCAGGCGGGCAGATGCAGCGCCTTGCCATCGCGAGTGCGCTACTCCGGAAACCAGCGCTGCTGCTCTCCGACGAATCAACAGCGATGCTCGATCCGGAAACTCGGTCTGTTGTGCGCGACCTGTTGGTCGACGCGGCGCGAGGGGCCAGCGTTGTGCACGCCAGCCACCTTGATGCCGACTTGGCCATCGCCGACCGGGTGCTTGACCTTGAAGCAGCGCCACTGCAGTTTGTTGCACGAACGTCTGTGCGCAAGGAGGACCACAAGCGATGATCGAGCTCCAGCAGGTCGGCTATGTGCATGACGACGACTCACCTTGGGCCAGCCGCGCCCTCGACGGCATCAGCCTGTCGATCCAACGGGGCGAGCGAGTGCTCGTGACCGGGCCAAACGGCTCCGGTAAGTCAACGCTGGCGTGGGTTCTTGCCGGTCATGTGGCGCCAACCGAGGGCAAGGCGTTCATTGACGGTTCGCCGGCCACCGAGTCGGTTACCACAACTGGGCTCCTGCTTCAGCACACCCGTCTGCAGATCTTGGCGCCGACCGTCGCGGCCGAAGCCACTCGCTACAACATCGATGCCGACGTTCATCGCAGGTCGTTGCATGCGCTCGGCTTTGATGATTCGATCCTGCCTCGCAAGATCGACGAGATGTCGCTCGGGCAGCAGCGTCGAGTTGCCCTCGCCGGTCTGTTTGCCCGCAACTGCCCGTTGCTCGTGCTCGATGAGCCGCTCGCCGGTCTCGACCGCAAGAGCGTTAGCCAACTTCATGCCGCCGTCGACGGCTTGCCGCCAAGCACGACCGTCGTCACCATCACCCACGACATCGAGGCGTCGGCCCCACTCGGCACGCGCACCATCACGTTGGCCGATGGTCGTCTCGTGACCGACAGCGGATGATCTCCCGACTTCACCTCCTTCGGTTCGTCGACGGTCGATCCGTGCTGCATCGGGCTGGTGCAAGAGCCAAGGTGCTGGTGCTGATCGGCCTGGTCTTTGGGTTGTCGTTCAACCCGAGTTGGATTTCCGTTGGAGCGGTCTGGGGCACCGTGGTCGTCGGCATCGTGATCGGCCGACTCGGGGCCGGAGTGGTGCCTCGGCCCCCAAAGCCGTTGTTGGCCGCCATTGGGATCTCGCTGGTGTTCGGACTGCTGTCGGGCGGCGAGCCGTTCGTCTCGGTCGGATCGAGCGACGTTGGGCTCGGTGGTATCCTCCTGCAGCTGCGTCTGTTCGGCGTGACGCTCGGACTGCTCGGCCTCACGCTCCTGCTCGGATGGACCACACGATCCGCCGACCTACCACCAGCGGCGAGCTGGATCATGGCCCCACTCACGAGAGTGGGCGTGCCGACGGGCGAGGTGATCGCGGCCTTGACGCTCGCGGTTCGAGCGCTGCCGCTCGTGGCTGATGACTTCGCAACGGTTGCCGCGATGTCGAGAACCGAACCGAAAGGCGGCAGCCAAATCGACAAGGGCATGATGGTGCTGTCGACTGCAGCTGTGGCAAGCGTGCGGCGGGCGAGCGAGTTCGGCCAAGCCATCGACGGTCGAGGTATGGACGCCCCTGTTGCGAGACACCCACGCTGGAACACAGCTGATCTGATTGTGATGATCGTCGGCGCCATGCTCGTGGCCGTTGTTGCCCTTGCCCCGGGAGCATGACGGTGCACGGAGAGCTTCCTCCAGACGTCGCTGCAGTCGTCGAACCATTGCTCGGCCACTCGCCAACCTCCGCCCGTGTCTTGCAAGGCGGTCTGACGTCGACGGTGTGGTGGTGCGAGACGGCGTCTGGACAACCAGTCGTGGTCAAGCAGTTAGCAGAACTACACGATGCGGGTGCGCTCTGGGAAGGCGAGATCCTCGCCATGAACGCGATCGATCGGCCAGACGTTCCTGCTGTCGTCGGTCACAATGACGTCACGAGGATCATCGTGATGACCGCACTACCGGGCGACAGGCTTGCAACCGCAACCGACCTACGACCGCGGCTCGGCGCGCTCGCAGCATGGATGACTGAGCTCCACGCTGGACCAACCCCCGCACTGCAACCGTGGCGGCGCTGGGGTCCCGATGCCGCGAGACGTCCCGCGCAAACGTCTCGCCCCGAGCTGTGGGATCAGTTCGCCGCCGCCTACGCAGCGATCGACGCTCCGCCGTGGAACGAGCCAGCCCACACCTGCCTGCTCCACCGAGACCTCCATCCACTCAACGTGTTGTGGGACAACAACGAGATCGCCGCCGTGGTCGACTGGGCGAACGCGTGCATCGGGCATCCGTATGCCGACCTCGCCCACCTCCGATGGAACCTGGCTGTGCTGGTCGACCAGGAGGCTGCGGATGACGTCGTAGAGCTCTATCGGCAACACGGTGGCCTTGGCGAATCCTATGACCCTCGCTGGGACCTGCAAGAGGTCAACAGTCTTGGAGACAGCGGGCCTGAACTGGCGATCGGCACGCAAGCGTGGCACGACGCCGGACGGCGTGACCTCACCAAGGCGCTGGTGTTGGAGCGGACCGAAGCGTTTCTGGCCGCAGCCCTTGACCGGCTGTAGCGGCTAGGCGTCCGCCGGGGCGGAGCTGAGCGCTCGCCACAACGAGCGATAGGTCGGGTAGCTGTAGTCGTTGCTGACCCATCCTGCTGCCGTGAGCTCCTTCTGCAGAGCAGGCAGATGCCAGTTGGGCACACCCATGTCGACGTGGTGGGCAAGGTGATAGCCGATGTTGAACGGCACGAGGCAGAACGAAGCCAGCCGACTCTGACGTACGTCGTGGGTGGTCTGGCGGCGATCCTTCGAACGCATGAGCCCGCCGTGTTCTGCGACTGAGCGCAGACGATTGATGACCCGCCACACGGTGAGGTGAGGCAACAGCCACAACAGCAGATAGAGCTCTGGTCGGCCGCCTGCCGTGAACACAGCGATCAGCACAAGCTGGCAGCCGACAATCCGGACCGCCGCTGGCCTGCGCTTCGCCGCGGCCTTCAGCAGTCCCTTTAGGAGCTTCACGCCCGTCTGCCCTGTTGCGTCGCGCACCAGCTTGCGGCGGAAGCTTTGCGGGGTCACTGGGTAGGCCCGGTAGAGCGCCATGTCGGGCTCTTTGGGCCCCATCTCGTCACGGTGGTGATCGAGGTGGGCTCGTCGATAGAGCTCGAACGGCACCCACGACGGATACGACAGCAGCCAACGGCCAACCACGTCGTTGAGCTGTCGGTTGCTGAACAACGTGCGGTGCACGGCTTCGTGGCCAAGCGACGCAAACCGGGCGTACTGTCGCCCCATCAAGAAGAAGGCCACGACCCAGGCCACAGGATGGGAAAGCCAGATGGCGGCGCCGATGATCGCAATCGGTTCAACGCATACGAGCACGACCGCAAGAGCGCTGCGCAGGTTGGGAATCTTGCGCAGCTCGGCCCTGATCTCGGGAACAGCCTTGCCCCCGGCGAGCAGTCGCTCGGTGGGAAGCACATCGGGGAGTGCCGTCGTGGGCGCGACCATGCCGCCAAAACCGGCAGGCGCGTCCCGTGGGTCGGCGAGCGAAGTCACGACGGTTCGAGGTGGCTATGAAGCTGTGATGCGCTCGACGATGGCTTCGTAGGCCTTGTCGGCGATCGTGACCATCTCGTCGTCGGTTCGATCTTGGATCGGATGCTCCACGAAGATGCGTTCGGGTTGGAACCCGATCGCCTCTCCCTGGGTTTGCGCGGCGTCAACGAATACCGAGCTCGCAACAAAGACACCCGGGATACCCCGACGTTCAAGATCAGCGATGTCGTGCACACTGCACGACGTGCAGCTGCCTCAATCGGCTAGCGCTTCGATCACCGCATCGCAGTTGGTTGCGATCTCGTGGCGCAGA